>JAUSDQ010000120.1 GCA_030650525.1 Sulfuricaulis sp. | reverse complement strand
GGGGCAGCGCCGGTTTCCCACCGGCTTCCCAAAACAGAGCGATCTTCTCGTATTATAGCAGAGAGAACAACCGGGATCAAGGCGATTCGAGCACATCTTCATGAGAATAAGTAAGCAACTGAATCCTCTCCGGCATCATATTCGGAAAATTACGGTCACTACCATCCAATTTGGCTCCCTGCTGTGCGCCGATGTAGCGCCGCTGAAGCATTTGTTCGTAACAGTTCAGTCTTGTTAGCATTTTCAGCGCGAAAAATATTTTACAAAAATACTAATATAACCACCAAGGATATGTTCCTCGTTATGGCGAAGGTAATGGTATGTGCCCGGAAGCCGACCTGCCGCGCGAGGAGTTGATCGCTTTCATCCTGGGGTTGCGTGCCGAGAATGCCGCGCTCAAGGAGGAAATCGCGCGGCTGCAGGAGGAAATGGGCAAGAAAGGCGATCCTCCCTCCTGGGTCAAGCGCAATGCCCCCCCACGCGAGGAGAAGCCGCGCAAGCAACGCGACCACGGCCATAGCCGCCGCTGCGCGGCCGTTCCTGACGCGACGCAGGAGCACGCGGTCGAGTTTTGCCCGGACTGCGGCAATGCGCTCGCCGGCGGGTGGGAGTATTGCACGCGAGAGTCGATTGTCTTCCCGAAAGAGCCGGTGCGCATCGTGCGGCACGTGAGCATAGCGCGGCGCTGCGGAGTGTGCGGCCAAACAGTGATCGGGCGGCCCGACCCCGCCCTGCACGGCCTGGTGGGGAAACACCGGGTGGACGCGCGCGGGATGGCGCTGATCGCCTGCTGGCACACCGTCTGCCGCATGCCGCTGCGGGTGATCCAACAACTGCTGCGGCAGTTGTATCGCTGCTCGCTCTCGCCGGGGGAATTGCGCTATGTGCTCGACGCGGTAGCCGAGCAGGGACAGCGGGATTACGACGGGTTGCGCGACCTGATTCGCGGCTCGCCGGTGGTGCATCAGGATGAAACGGGGTGGCGGGAAAACGGACAGAACGGCTACGTGTGGGCCGCCGTCACCGACGCCGTGCGCTATTTCGAGCGCCACGGCACGCGCAGCGGGGAGGTGCCCAAAGCGCTGCTGGGCGAAAATTTCTGCGGTGTGGTGGTGTGCGACGGTTACGGTGGCTATGACGGACTGGATTGCCAACTTCAGCGCTGTTGGACGCATCTGCTGCGCAAAGGACATGAACTCAAAGCGCGCCACCCAGACGCGACGGATGCGCACGGCTGGGCGGATGGGGTGAGGGCGATTTATCTGGAGGCCACAGCACTGGTCGCCTCGCCCGGGTATGCCGCCCTGCCGGAGACGGTGCGGGAATCGCGCCGGCTCGCCTTCCAGCGGCGGATGCTCGCCTTCGCCCAGCCCGCGCTGGCCTCCACGATCCAGGAAGAGGCAAGGTTGGCGAAGTTCATCACGCGGAAGATCAATGAGCTGTTCGTCTTCGTGCACTACCCGGAAGTGCCGAGCGAAAACAATCCGGCGGAACGGGCCATTCGTCCGCTGGTAATCACGCGCAAGGTCTGTGGCGGCACAAGATCGGCGCGTGGGTCACAGACGAAAATGATCCTGCTCAGCCTGCTGCACACCGCCCAGCTTCGTGAAATGGATCCCATCGCGTCGCTGGAACGAATGCTCCTCGGCTCCCCTATGTTCCCCGCCTCCGTTTAGCAGAGTTCAAAGTTACTCTGACAAGACTGAACTGTTACATGGAACGTGTGCCCTTGACTCGCGGCGTGATGCCGGGTACAGTTCTGCAGCAATGTCGATCGCGTGCATGACTATCTTCTTCCATACCGACGCGGAGGAGCTCACCACTCGCTATGAGGCGAACGCGGAGCACCCCTGCGGCTACCTCACGCGCATGGACGGCCAGTGGATCTTGGTGGACGCGCAGGCCACGGAGACGGCCGATTGGGCGCGGCAACTCGACCTGGCGGCGGCGATGACGGCCGACGATACGACCGGCATCTCC
>JAUSDQ010000114.1 GCA_030650525.1 Sulfuricaulis sp. | reverse complement strand
CGATGTGTTCCTGCATGTCGATCGGTTGGGCAATCCCGCGGCGCAGCAGCCGCGTCGTGGCGCTATAAAGCTGGGACAACAGCCGTCCTTTCCAGGCGTTCCATACCGCGGGACTGGTGCCGCGCATGTCGGCCACGGTCAGCAGGTACAGGTTATCCAGATGTTCCTGGTCGCCCACCTTCTGGGCGAATCGCATCACCACGTCGGGATCGGAGATATCCTCGCGCTGCGCGGTGTTCGACATCACAAGATGATGGCGCACCAGCCAGCAAATGAAACGCGTGTCGTACTCGCTCAGATTATGCAGACGACAGAATGATTCAGCCTCTTTTTCGCCCAGTTCGGAATGATCGCCGCCGCGCCCCTTGGCAATATCGTGGAACAGACCGCCCAAATACAAGCGCTCGGGTTTGACCAGTTTCTGAATGAGTTCGCTTTGTTGCGGAAACTCTTGGCGAAAGGCCGGTACGGTGAAACGGCGCAAGTTGCGCACCACGAACAGGGAATGCTCATCCACGGTATAAACGTGGAACAGGTCGTGCTGCATCTGTCCGACGACGCGGCCAAAGGCGGGCAAATAAGCTCCGAGCACACCGTAGGCGTTCATTCGGCGCAGTTCATGGGTGATACCGCGCGGCTGACGCATGATCTCCATGAACAGACTGCGGCAGGCAAGATCCTGGCGAAATTTTCGATCGATGCGATGCAGGTTGGCGCGCACCAGGCGAATGGTGTCGGCGCGAATGCCCTTGAGTTCCGGATGTTGTTGCATGATCAGAAACATTTCGAGCAGCGCGAAAGCGGCGCGCTCGAATACCCGTGGATGCGCGACCTCGAGGAAGCCCAGGTTCGACTGAAAACGGCGGTTAAGCGGTTTGATCTTTTTCCGTCCGCGCGCGGCGAGAAACACCTCATCGAAATGTTGCAGCAGGATTTCATTGAGCAGTGACAGTTCCTTGACCGTGCGGTAGTAACGTTTCATGAACTGTTCAACGGCAAGCGATCCGGGTTTGTCGGTGTAACCGAAATGCGCGGCCAAATCGCGCTGGTGATCGAACAGCAGGCGGTCTTCACGCCGGTTCGCGAGATAATGCAGGCCGGCGCGCACATGCCAGAGAAAATTCCGCTCGCGCACGAGCACGCGGTGTTCCTCTTCGCTTAGAAAACCAAGCCCCACCAGATCGTGCAACGAGGCCGTGTCAAAATGCCGCTGTGAGACCCAGGAAATAATCTGGATATCGCGCAGCCCGCCCGGACCGTCCTTGATATTGGGTTCGAGGTTGTAGGCCGTGTCGTCGAAGCGATGATGCCGCGCAATCTGTTCCTCGCGTTTCGCGGTGAAGAACTTCCGGCTCGGCCAGATCTTCGAGGCATGGGTCATGCGGCGCATTTTCTGGAACAGCGCTTCATCGCCGTCGAGGCAGCGCGCCTCCATCAGGTTGGTAACCACCGTGACGTCTTTTTTCGATTCGTGCACGCAATCCTTGACCGTGCGCACGCTGTGACCGACCTCAAGGCCCATGTCCCAGAAAAAGCGCACCAAGGATTCGGTGAAGGCGCGTGTTTTCGCGGCATCGTGTTTTTCAAAGAGCAGCATGAAATCGATGTCGGAAGCCGGATGCAATTCACAACGCCCGTAACCGCCCACGGCCACGAGCGCCACCGAAGTCTTCGCCGGCAGCAGCGACAGATGCCGCCGCCATGCGCGCACGATGAGCTGATCGATCAGCCAGGCGTGCAGCGTCACCAGGGACGTCACTCCGCTGTGTTCGAAAAATCGTTGCCTGAGGTGTTCGCGTCCGGCGCGCAGCGCGGCACGAAAGAGTGGCAGCGGATTATCGGTCGCGGCCAGCGACCGGTCGAATTCACGGCCGTTGAACAGATTGTCTTTGGCGCTGGTCACGTTCGTTCGCGGCGTCTCTAAAAACCACTAACAAAAGGAAAAAATTAGACAGGATTTACAGGATTAACATAGCGCCCAGTGCCCGAGGCGAATGCTCTTTCGGCAATGGGCGCTGTAGCCGCAATGAACCATGTATCATTGGGCGCTACGGCCGCCGTCTCCGAAAGAGCTGCGCCTCGGGATCCGGCGGCTAGGATTCACAGGATATTCCCTCTAAAATTCTTAATCCTGTCAATCCTGAAAAATCCTGTTAATCCTGTCTATTTCATTTTGTTAGAAACCCCAAGGAAGTTTCTATCTAATTTTTTGAAATCACGGACTGTCGCCGGGCGCGAGTGTGAGCACCTCGTGGCCGGTTTCCGTTACTAGAATGGTGTGCTCCCATTGCGCCGACAGTGAATGATCGCGCGTTACCACCGTCCAGTTATCCGGCAAGAGTTTTACCTCCTTCTTGCCGGCGTTGATCATGGGTTCGATGGTGAATGTCATGCCGGCCCGAAGTTCCATGCCGGTTCCCGGTTCACCGTAGTGCAATACCTGGGGGTCTTCGTGAAACTCGCGTCCGATGCCGTGCCCGCAGTATTCGCGTACGACGGTAAAGCCAAAGGCCTCGGCGTGTTTCTGAATGATATGGCCGATATCGCCGAGGCGCGTTCCCGGCCGTACGATTTCAATGCCCCTGAGCATGCACTCGCGCGTGACCGTTACCAGGCGCTTGGCTTGAATCGACGGTTCACCCACGAAAAACATATTGCTGGTATCGCCGTGGTAACCATCCTTGATGACGGTCACGTCGATGTTGACGATATCGCCTTTCTTGAGGGTTTTGTCGCCCGGGATGCCATGACAGACCTGGTGGTTGACCGACGTGCAAATCGAGCGGGGGAAACCCTTGTAATTCAGCGGCGCCGGGATGGCCTGCTGCACGTTCACAATATACTCGTGGCACAGGCGATCGAGCTCGCCGGTGGTAATGCCTGGGAGGACGTGGGGCCGGATCATGCGTAGCACCTCGGCGGCCAGCCGCCCGGCAATGCGCATTTTCTCTATTTCAGAGGGAGTTTTTATCGTGACGGGCATGGTTAAGGTGTTCCGCTGTGGCCGTATTGTCAGGGAACGGCGTCATTTTACAAAGCCCTTTTATGTGTGGTTTTTCATCCAAACCCATGAAAACATTGTCGTTATGATGGCACTATGGTATAAAGCCGCCCGCAGTCCAACCTAAACCCACACGCGGCACCGACACATGCTTCCGGGTGTTCGGCCACTCTAACGAGCGGCCGGATTGAGGCATGGGGTCCGCGGCGGAAAAACCCGAAGGAGAACTTCATGAGCAATATCAGCATGCGTCAAATGCTGGAGGCCGGCGTGCATTTCGGCCACCAGACACGTTTTTGGCACCCCAAGATGCGCCCTTATATTTTCGGAGAGCGCAACCGGATTCACATCATCAACCTGGAAATGACCCTGCCGCTGTTCAACGAGGCGATGGGGTATCTCACCAAGCTCGCCGCCAACGGCGGCACCATCCTGTTTGTCGGCACCAAGCGCCAGGCGACGGGCATCATCAGCGAAGAAGCCGCGCGCTGTGGCAGTCCTTACGTCAATCATCGCTGGCTGGGCGGGATGCTGACCAATTATCGCACGGTGAAAAAATCGATCGAGCGGTTGAAGATGCTTGAATCCGTGTTGGCGGACGAAACCAGCAGCAAGAAACTTTCCAAGAAGGAATTGCTGACCCTCGACCGCGAACGCGTGAAGCTTGAGAAGAGCATGGGCGGCATCAAGGAGATGTCGGGTTTGCCGGACGCGGTATTTGTCGTCGACGTGGGCCACGAGTACATCGCGGTTTCCGAAGCGAACAAACTGAATATTCCCGTCGTCGGCGTGGTGGATTCCAATTGCAAGCCCGATGGCGTGGATTATGTGATTCCAGGCAATGATGACGCTATTCGCGCCATCCAGCTCTACGCGCAGGCGGCGGCGGACGCTATTCTCGCGGGTCGCGAGCAGCGGCAAGCGACGCTCATCTCCGGTGACGATGAGTTTATCGAGGTCAAGGAAGAGCCGGCGAAGATCAAGATTGTCGCCAGGAAAAAGCCGGCGGCCGAACCGCCTGCTGAAACCGTGGCCGCGCCTGCAGCAGCACCGGCGGCAGCCGCCGAGAAACAAGACGTCAAGCCCAAGCGTGTCGTGCGCGCCAAAAAAACCGATGAACCGGATAAAAAAGACGAAGTGCCCGGACCCAGCGACGAATCGTAGAAACGAGAACATCAAGGGGGCATCGCCCCCTTTATTTTATGGCGATGACAAAGGTCATCGGTCAAGATGAGGATTACGCATGAGCATTTCGGCGCAACAGGTGAAAGAACTTCGCGAGCGCACCGGGCTCGGTATGATGGAGTGCAAGGCGGCGCTCACCGAAACCAGCGGAGATATGGAAGCGGCTTCTGATTTGCTGCGCAAACGTGCCGGTGCCAAGGTGGAAAAAAAGGCCGGACGTATCGCGGCCGAAGGCGCGATCGGCATTTACGTGAGCCCTGAGCGAAAAGCGGCCGCCATGGTCGAGGTCAACTCGGAAACCGATTTTGTCGCCAAGGGTGACGATTTTGCCGCGTTTGCCGTTTCCTCCGCGGAATGCGCGGCCAAGAAACAACCGGCCGACGTGGAGGCGCTGTACAAGTTGCCATCGAAGGAAGGCGGTACCCAATCCATCGCGCAACAGCGCGAAGGATTGGTCATGAAGCTCGGCGAGAATATCAACATCCGTCGTTTTGAGCAGTTGGCGGCCGGCAAGGGCCATATCGGAAGTTACCTGCATGGCCGCAAGATCGGCGTATTAATTGAAGTGGAAGGCGGTGACGAGAGCCTTGCCAGGGATCTCGCCATGCACATCGCGGCCAGCCGCCCCGAATTCATTTCGAAAGATCAGGTCCCGGCGGCGGCAGTCGCCAAGGAAAAGGAAATCTTTGCCGAGCAGTCGAAGGCGAGCGGCAAGCCGCCTGAAATCATCGAAAAAATGGTGCTGGGCCGGGTGAACAAATACCTCAACGAAATTACCCTGCTGGGTCAACCCTTCGTCAAGGATCCCGACATGACAGTTGAGAAACTGCTGAAATCGAAAGGCGCGAGCGTCGTGCGCTTCAGCCGTTATGAAGTCGGCGAAGGTATGGAGAAAAAAACCGGTGATTTCGCCGCGGAAGTAATGGCGACAGTCAAAGGAGCTTGAATCTTGCCGAGCGCATCCGGGGTTCCTGCCTACCGCCGCGTGCTGCTCAAGCTCTCCGGCGAGGCGCTGATGGGTGCCGATGCCTACGGCATCAACCGTGACGTGCTCGTGCGTATTGCCGCGGAAATCAAGTCGGTTGTCGCGCAAGGCGTGCAGCTGGCCGTCGTGATCGGCGGCGGCAACATCTTTCGCGGCATCGCGCCTTCGGCCGCGGGCATGGACCGGGCGTCCGCCGATTACATGGGTATGCTGGCCACGGTCATGAACTCGCTCGCGATGCAGGATGCGCTGGAGAAACAGGACGTGCCGGTGCGCGTTCAGTCGGCATTGCGTATCGATCAGGTGGTGGAGCCCTATGTCCGTCGCCGCGCCATCCGCCATCTCGAACAAGGGCGCGTGGTGATCTTCGCCGCGGGCACCGGCAATCCGTTTTTCACCACCGATACCGCGGCCACGTTGCGTGGGGCGGAAGTGGGGGCGGATATCGTGCTCAAGGCAACCAAAGTGGATGGCGTGTATGACCGCGATCCGGTAAAACACCCCGATGCCAAGCGCTATGACGTAATCAGTTTCGACGAGGTCCTGGAAAAACGACTGGGCGTGATGGACGCCGCTGCCATCGCGCTGTGCCGCGATCAGAATCTGCCGGTACGCGTGTTCAGCGTTCACAAGCCCGGCAACCTCATGCGGATATGTCTGGGCGAAAATGTCGGCACACTCGTGAAAGGAGGCTAGCCATGCCGGAATCGGTTGAAAACATCAAAAAAGACGCGGAAACGCGTATGGTCAAGTCGGTCGAGACGCTGAAGAGCGATCTCGGAAAAATCCGCACCGGGCGGGCCCATCCCGGCCTGCTGGAACACATTCGCGTCGATTATTACGGCAACAAGTCGCCGCTCAGCCAGGTTGCCAACGTGGCCGTGGGCGATGCGCGTACGTTGACGGTAACGCCCTGGGACAAGAACACGGTCCAGGCGGTCGAGAAAGCGATCCGCGAATCCGATCTGGGGCTTAACCCGATGACGGCGGGCGGCGTTATCCGTGTCCCCCTGCCGCAACTGACCGAGGAACGGCGCAAGGATCTTTCCAGGCACGTGCGCTCCGAGGGTGAGAATGCCAAGGTGGCGATCCGTAATATCCGCCGCGATTCCAATCAACATTTGAAGGATGCGCTGAAAAAGAAACTGATCACGGAAGACGACGATAAACGTTCCGAAGAGGCGGTACAGAAGTTCACCGACCGTTTCATTAACGAGGTGGACAAGCTGGTGTCCGCCAAGGAAAAGGACATCATGCAGGTATGATTCGGCCGGGCCTCCGTGCGATGCTTGGAGCACGCATCAAAATGAATATTATGTAGGGTGTGCTGAGCGTCAGCGAAGCGCACCGAAGCAGTCGACGGTGCGCAACGCTTCGCTTTTGCGCACCCTACATGAAATAGGAAAAATATTGAGCGTTTTTGAATGGACAACGCAGGTATAACCGATCCGGCGGCGGCTCTGGCGGGAAAATCCGCCGTCCCGCAACATGTCGCTGTCATCATGGACGGCAATGGCCGCTGGGCTAAAAGCCGTGGACTGCCGCGTATCGCCGGTCATCGCAAGGGTGTCGAGCGGGTGCGCGATATGGTGAGCGCCTGTGCCGAGAAAGGTATCAAGCATCTTACGTTGTTTGCCTTCAGTAGCGAGAACTGGCGCCGGCCAGCCCAGGAAGTTCAGTTGCTCAAGGAACTGTTCCTGAGCGCGCTCGAAAACGAGATCAGAAAACTGCACAAGAACAACGTTCGATTCCGCGTCGTCGGCGACATCGAGCGATTCGGTGAAAAAATCACCGAACGTATCCGGCAGTCGGAACTACTCACGCAAAACAACTCGTCGCTCACGCTGACGATTGCCGCCAATTACGGAGGGCGCTGGGATATTGCCCAGGCATGTGCCGAACTGGCGCGCCGCGCCGTGCGCGGCGAGATCGATCCTCAGGCGATCACGGAAGACAGCCTCGTCCCTTACCTCAGCATGGCCGGTACTCCCGAGCCGGATCTGTTTATCCGCACGGGCGGTGAACAGCGCATCAGCAATTTTCTGCTGTGGCAGCTGGCCTACACTGAAATGTATTTCACGCCGGTCCTGTGGCCGGATTTCGATCGCACGCAATTCGAGCAGGCGCTTGACTCTTATACCGGACGCCAGCGTCGTTTCGGTCTGACAGGCGACCAGATCGAAGCGGCGCGTCATGCTTAAACAGCGGATTTTGACGGCGGTTCTGCTGATCCCGCCGTTAGTCGCGGCGCTGTTTTTTCTGTCACTGCCGTGGGTATCGTTATTGTTCGGTTTGTTTATCGCCGCCGCCGCCTGGGAATGGGCCGCGCTGTCTGAAATGCGGCGGTTTGCTTCCAGGATGACGTATGTAATATGTCTGCTGTTGCTCGGTGCCGCGGGCGTGTACAGCGTGTTGCAACACCCTTCCCTGATTGTCTCTATTCTCGCCGCCGCGGTGCTGTGGTGGCTGTGGGCGCTGGTGGAGCTTGTCAGCCGGCGGGATGTCAATAAGGGAATGTTTGCGACGATGACCGGTCGAATCATCGGCGGCTTTCTGGTGCTTATTCCTCTCTGGGTGGCGGTGGTGTATCTGCTGGCGGCGGACAACGAGCGCCCGCGTGCCTTGCTGTTTCTGTTCGTGCTGGTATGGGTGGCCGACACGGCCGCCTATTTCGCCGGCTCGTTCTGGGGCCGGACCAAACTGGCGCCCCATGTCAGCCCCGGCAAGACCGTGGAAGGTGTCGTGGGCGGCGTCATTGGCGCCGTGCTGCTGGCCTGGGTTTGTGGGACAATGATCTGGAAGCTCGAAGCGGGATCGCTGGCGCTATGGATTGCGCTGGCCGCCGTGACGGCGCTGTTTTCAGTGGTGGGCGATCTCACGGAAAGCAAACTCAAGCGCATCGCCCGAGTCAAGGATAGCGGCCGCCTGATTCCCGGACACGGTGGCGTGCTCGACCGAATCGATGCCCTGACCGCCGCCGCTCCGGTGTTTGTCATCGGCGGATTCATTCTTATGAAATCATGATACATGAGCAGCACGGATAAAAATTTTCCCGACGAGCGGATGAATCACGGCATGCGCGGTGTGACGATTCTGGGGTCCACCGGGTCCATCGGTGTCAACACGCTCGATGTGTTGGCGCGACATCCGGGGCGCTACCGTGTATTGGCGCTTACCGCGAACACCCACGTGGACCGCCTTTTCGAGCAGTGCCGGCAATTTTCCCCGCAAAAGGCGGTGATGCTCGATCCGCGCGCGGCCGCTCAACTCAAGGAAAAAATCCATAAAGCAGGACTCGCGGTGGAAGTGCTGGCGGGCGGGGAGGGATTGAATACCGTCGCCACCCATCCGCGCGCGCACATTGTGGTCGCCGCGATTGTCGGCGCCGCCGGATTACTGCCAACGCTGGCGGCCGTGCGCGCGGGCAAGCGCGTGCTGCTCGCGAACAAAGAACCGCTGGTAATGTCCGGCCGTGTTTTCATAGAAGAAGCACGCGTGAGCGGCGCGGAACTGTTGCCGGTGGACAGCGAACACAATGCCATTTTCCAGTGCATGCCGGCCGGATACCGTACCGGCGCGACGCCCGCCGGTGTGCGACGTATTTTTCTGACCTGTTCCGGCGGGCCTTTTCGCACCGTACCGCCCGAGGCGCTGGCCTCGGTGACGCCGGAACAGGCCTGCGCGCATCCGAACTGGGTGATGGGCCGCAAGATTTCCGTGGATTCAGCGACCTTGATGAACAAGGGCCTGGAACTGATCGAGGCCTGTTGGCTGTTTGGGGTTACACCCGACCAGGTTGAAATTGTTATTCACCCCCAGAGCGTGATCCATTCGCTGGTCGAGTATGCGGATGGATCGGTGCTGGCGCAGCTCGGCAACCCGGATATGCGCACGCCGATTGCGCATGCGCTGGCCTGGCCGGAGCGTATTGAATCCGGCGTAAAAAGTCTTAATCTTTTTGAGATTGCGCGGCTGGATTTCGAATCTCCGGATCTTGACCGTTTCCCGTGTTTGCGGCTGGCGTATGCCGCCGCGCGCGCCGGTGGCACTATGCCGGCGATTCTGAATGCCGCCAACGAAGTGGCGGTGCAGGCCTTTCTTGACCAGCGCATCGGGTTCACCGACATATCCCGCGTGATCGAACATACCCTGTCGAGCCTGCCGGCGAGCCAGGACGCCGAGCTGGGAGCGGTGTTGTCGGACGACGCGCGCGCCCGCGAAACGGCGGGGCGTTTCATCGCCGGCCGGGAGTCGCGCGTGGTCCAGGGTGTGACATGATGGATTTGCTCTACTTTATCGGCGCGTTTGTGGCCGCCCTGGGTATTCTGATCACGGTACATGAATTCGGTCATTTCTGGGTCGCGCGTCGTTTGGGCGTGAAGGTGCTGCGTTTTTCCGTTGGCTTCGGTAAACCCCTGTGGTCGCGCCGGGTAGGCAAAGACCAGATGGAACTGGCCATCGGCGCCTTTCCGCTGGGCGGCTACGTGAAGATGCTGGATGAGACCGAAGGTGAAGTACCGCCCCAGGATGTCCACCGTGCCTTCAACCGCCAGAAAATATGGAAACGCATGGCTATCGTCGTGGCCG
>JAUSDQ010000096.1 GCA_030650525.1 Sulfuricaulis sp. | reverse complement strand
TGATTACGAAAACACCTATGTGATTCCGTCGCGCCAGCGTTTCATAAAGCATTTGGTTGAAGGCAATACAGAGGCTGCGGTGGCCGAGATGGAGACGAGCCTGAAGCGCTTGCAGCGCGTTTATCTCTCGCGTGTCCAAGGAGCTGCCGCGGAAGGCGCGGCACCACCGGTTCGCAAGCGTCGCACAGTGGCCGCCAAGAAGGCAACTTGAGCGGCGCACAGTCGCGCAACACCCAGGATTCATGGCCCTATTTGGCACCTTCGTCAGTGGGCGCCGACTTGTAAATTGACCCACAAATAGCGAATCATGATTCGCACTTCAGCTGTCGTCATACGGCATACGTGGGCAGGGTGGCATGCGTCACACATCGGAATCACGGCCAGGCGCAAAGGCGACGGCGGGGTCTTGAATGGAACCAAATTCCTGATTGGCAACGAGGTCGGGGCCGACCTGTGCGTGGTGGCGGCCAAGTCCGATCCGGATGCCGTGCAGGCTCACGGCGGCTGGGACGTGGTGGATCGGCCCAAAGTGGAGCGTCTCTTTCGTGACTCCCGCCACACCAGGATCCGGGAGGGAACCTCCGAAATCCAGCGTCTGGTCATCTCGCGCGGTGTGCTCGAACCAGCCGTCAAGTAAGGGCCCGTCCGGGCACCCTTGGAGCCAGTAACCGTCTCGAAAAAATATCTGATGAGTGACTTGCTTCAGTCGCTGGCGGGAACTACCATATCGAACCCGCGTGCGGCTTAAAGGAGTTCGTCCTACCCATGAATAACATCCAGCGTCAGGCCATCCTATCCATGCCAAAGTTCCAAAGTTGCTACGCGAAAAACGAGCGGCGCGAGGCCGTGGGGTTCGCTTGTCGCCGGCGTCAGGGCTGGCAGTGTCCGCGCTGTCAGGACAAACGCATTGCATGTACCCACAATAAAAGCAGACTTCGGGAGCGCCTGAGTTATGGCTACCAGTGCTCGCCCATCGTGGAAACGGTTTTCGACCACACCAAACAGCCGTTGGCAATCTGGTTCTTGACCTTCTCGTTCCATTTGATGACGCAAGGCAAGAACCCCAATTGCGCCCTACTCGCTAGGCCTTTGAAACCATCACGCAGTGGGCGGCCCGGAATCTCGACCCTGCGGCGCATGGGGTATCCGACGGCTTGGGGCGTTCCCAGGCGATCAGGGAACACCGCCGGCACGTATAAACGCCGTGATGCCCAGTGTGTGGCGTCCCACAGTCACCACAAAACCGCTTGTGCTCAGCGCGCTGCTGTTGTCTAAGCTAGTTAGTTGGTCAGAAATAAATGGCAAAGGAGACCACATCAGACGAGTTAATCTGTAACCATTCCCCAATTTACTTGTTTCCCTACTAGAAAGGCCTCCCATGAAATTGAAAGCTTGTATTCTTCCCATCGCCATCGTGATGGCTGGCGCTTTCAGCGCGCCCAGTTTTGCCGAAACGATCAAGATTGCGCACATCGACCCCTTCTCCGGTCCTGCAGCCGGCATCAACCAAAACAACGTCAACATGCTGAAGTATTCGGTTGACTTGGTGAACCGCAACGGCTGGGCCGGGCCCAACAACACCTTCGAGGTGGTCGGCTTCGACGGCAAGGGCAGCGTGCAGGAATCGCTGCTTCAGCTCAAGAACGCCTCCGACCAAGGCATTCGTTATGTGGTGCAGGGCCTGAGTTCATCGGTCGGACTGTCGCTGATCGAGGCTGTCAATCGCCACAACGAACGCAACCCTGGCAAGGAGATGGTGTACTTGACCCCGACCAATCAGGCCACCGAAATGACGAACGAAAAATGCAGTTTCTGGTTTTTCCGGTTCGACTCGAATGTGGACATGCGCAGCGAGGGCTTGACAAGCTATCTGGCGAAGGACAAGTCGCTCAAGAAGGTCTACCTGCTTAATATGAACTATGCCATGGGCCAGCAAGTCAGCTCGGCCATCAAGGATAATCTCAAGCGCAAACGCCCCGATATCCAGATCGTGGGAGACGACCTGCACCCGATGTTCCAGGTCAAGGACTTCACACCCTATGTGGCCAAGATCAAGGCTTCGGGGGCCGACGCCATCGTCACGGCGAACTGGAGCGCGGACCTCACGCTGCTCATCAAGGCCGCCAAGGAAGCAAATCTGAAGACGCCGTTCTACACCTACAACGGCGCGACCACGGGCATTCCGACAGCGCTGGCAAGCGCAGGCGCCGACAACGTCAAGCTCGTGACCTACTGGGTCGCCAATGACGATCTCAATGCGTCAAAGGCGCTGGTTGACCCTTTCAAGGCGCAGTTCAACGATGATTTTGTCAATCTCCCTTGGTACACCATGATCCGGATGCTTGCGCAGGCGGTCAAGGACGCGAAATCATCCGAGCCTCTTGCCGTGGCGCGGGCACTTGAGAACGTGCAGATCAAAAGCATCAATGGAGAGGTAAAAATGCGCAAGTCCGACCACCAACTCCAGCAGGCTTTGGTCATCGCCAACTGGACGAAAACCAATGGCAAGGATGTGCGCTACGACTTGGAAAAGACCGGCTGGGGCTTCAAGACCATTGAAAAGGTCGACTCGTACATTTCGTCGCTGCCGACAACCTGTCAGATGAAGCGTCCTGCTTGAACTGACCCCGCTTGGCCGCTGTCCACAGGCTTGCCCGGTCGACAGCGGCTGGTTCATGACCAAGGGGGCTCAGGAAAACGGGCTGACGCACGAGGCGCCAGCCGAATATTTTCTGGCGGCTGCCCGCAGATTCCACTGGCGAGCCGTGATTTCCAAAACCCTCGGTGCGCTAGCTTTCGATCGGCGGCTACTCAACGGCCTTCGCGGATGAGGGTGACGGTGTCGGCTGGGCTGCATTTGCTTTGCGACGAGCCGGCCAGGCCACGAATTGAGGAAGATTGCGCTCAACGACCGGGCCATTGAAATCCCACGACATGCACTTTCCCATGAAGGGGGGTGGCGCTTGCCCGATCAGCTGATCGGCTGGCACGCCGGCCTCTCGTCTGAGATGCACTTGATAGGGCGGAATAGTCTGATAAGCGACCGTGGCGATGTTAAAGAGCAGTTCACGCAGGTGAGTACAACCCTTGATGCCGCCAAGACGCGTCTCAATCGTCTCTCGCCATCCACGGCCTATCGTCGCGCCTATCATTGCCTGCAGTGGCTCCATCACTCTCTGGCATTCCGCGAATGGCACGGTGCGCATGACCGCGCTGATTTCGCAAATCTTCATGGTGTCGTCCAGCGTCAAGCGCATGGCCATATCGTGGATAGGCGCCCCCGCCGGCACGACCCCCTTCTCAAGCATCGAACTGACGTAAGTCCTTTGGTCACCCAACTCCGCTTCGATGTCCCACAAGTTGTCATCCCGCTTGTAGCCACGAAAGGTGATGTTGCGGGCGTGTAATTGCGCTCTGGCTTTTGGCGTCGGCAGTGACATGGTTCAATTTCTTCCGGTACGACAGTAATTTTCGATTGACATTCATTCAACACGACGCGATGAGGAAGGGTAGGTCGCCGGGTTTCCAGCCGCCCCGCCTGAAATCTTCAGGCGGCGGAAATTCCGCCGTTCACGCTGATGGCCTGACCGGTCATCTTGGCTGCGGCAGGGCTGGCCAAAAACACCGCCAGCGGCGCGATGTCCTTCGGACTGACAACGCCGAGTCGAGCCCGGCTCTCGGCCTTCTGGAATAACTTGCGGCTGAACTCGTTCGCCATCTGGCGGTCATACCCCGCCGTGTCCTTGACAATGGACGGGGTGATCGCATGCACGCGAATGCCGTGACGGGAAGCCTCCAGCGCCAGCGTACGGGCGAACATCACGACCGCTGCCTTTGCCGCACCAACCACGACTTCGCCCGGAGTCGCGATTTTCGCCGCGTCTGACGACATCGTGAGGATGACACCGCCCTCACGCGCCATCATGTGCGGCAACGCGGCACGGCAGGTGTAGAGAACGCTGTTCAGGTGCGCGTTGATCAAATGATCTATGCCCTCGTACGGGATCTCGTGAAATGGCCTGGGTGTCAGGTGCCCGGCAACACTGGTGACGAGAATGTCCAAGGAACCAAACGCTTCCACGGTTGAATCAACCAACCGCCTCGCCTCGGCCTGAATTGTTGGATCCGCGGAAATAAAGCGCACGTCGACATTGGGCGCCCGCTCTTTCAAGCGCGCACAGGCCTGTTCGCCGCGTTCCTGATTACGTCCGTTCAGCATGATTCTGGGGACACCGGCTTCAGCCAACTGGGCTGCAATCTCGAATCCGATACTGTTGCTAGAACCCGTTACCAGCGCAGTGCACTCACCGAAATTTCTTACTATCATTCCTTGTCCTTGCAAAAGTTTGGGGCGCTGTCTTGATTGTCATTTTAAAGTCGGACCCAACGCAATGGTCCTGCTTAATCTCTGCGTCTACGTCGTGACCGACCCCGCGAGATGACGAACGCTACTCCGGCGATCTTGCCAAGAATGGCTGTCAGTGCTTCACTCCACTTTGACACCAGCGGCCTTGACGACCTTGGCATATTTAGCAGCGTCAGCCTTGATCAACGCTGCCAATTCCTCCGGGGTGCTCGGTGCCGCCTCCGCACTGAGCTCAAGCAGGCGCGCGCGCGTGGCAGGTTCGCCGAGGATAGCCGCCACTTCTCTGTGCAGGCGATCAATGATCGCGCGCGGCGTCTTGGCCGGCGCGAGCAAGCCATACCACAAGTTAGCCTCGAGGCCCCCAAGACCCGCCTCCGCAGCCGTCGGCACATCGGGTGCCAGCTGCGTGCGACGCTCACTTGCAACAGCGAGCGCCCGAAGTCTTCCTTGCTTCATGAGCGGAAGCGCATCAACGCCACTGGCGAAATGCATACTGGCTTCTCCAGCAAGCAGGGCCATGATGGCCGGCGCGGAGCCCCGATAAGGAATCAACACAAATTTGGTGCCCGCCAACATGTTGAGCAGTTCAGCGCTTAAATGTCCCAGCGTCCCGTTTCCCGCGGATGCGTAATTGAAATCTTTGCTTTGCTTACCGGCCGCGAGCAAATCGCCCAGCGACTTGAACGCGGAGTTGCCCGGCACAACGAGAAATAGTGGCATGGAGATGACGCCCGTGATCGGAGCGAAATCATTCTCGGCGTCATAGGCGAGATTGGAATAAAGGCTCGGCGCAATGGTGTTGGGACCCGTTTGCCCTAGCAAGAGTGTGTAACCATCCGGAGCCGATTTCGCTACCGCGGTGGTTCCGACGGTACCCCCGGCGCCACTGCGATTTTCGACGATCACCGATTGGCCCAATTTATCACCCAGCCTCTGCGCGAGAATTCGAGCGACAACATCCGTGCCACCCCCCGGAGGATACGGAACGACGATACGAATCGGTTTATCCGGGTACTCAGCTCGTACTGCCAAAGGAATAAGCAGCAGCAAGCACAAAACAGAACCGATGACAGTCTGAATGGACAGATGAAAAGTTTTCATTGGCACCCCTTGTTAACCCAGCAAATAAACGTCTACCTCTTTTTCACTCAGCAACCAGAAGAGTGATGCCATGGCGCGGTCTTCGCGCGACCGCGACCGGCCGTTCATTCAAAAGCCTGCTCACTGCTCGGCTATACAGACTCCAGTCCCAACTCGCGGCGCGCCTTGAATACCGGGTCTTCGCTGTCGCGTCGCCCGACGGTCCACCCGGGCAGCGGCTGCGGCGCGTTCGGCGCGACATCGACCATTTGCTTCCAATCCTGTATCACTGTACGTCGATGAATACGCCATTCGCCAGAACGACGTTCAAAGCGATCAAGGTATCTGGAACAGGTCATCAGGTCTGAGCCGAACTCACTCGTTCCGACCTTCCCGCCAGACAACTGCGCCAAACTGGCCATCGCATCGGCCGGATAGCGCTGTACCGTGCGAATGTACGTTTCCACCAGGGCCAGATCAGGCCCCGCGAACTCGATCAGTATGTTGCTGATCGAGTGCATGGAAAACGGGATGTTCTTATGACGATCCCGTATCCATTCAACCAGTCCATCGGCGCTGCCATTGAAGATGCCATGATTGTCCATTCCGTCAGGGTGAAAGGCTTCGCGCATCCCCTTATAGTCCAGCCGGTCAACCGACCGACACCAGCGGTACAAGGCGTCCTGGATCTTCATGCGGTCCGCAATGCGAGCGGGTGAATAGGGATCTTCTTTTTCCATTTGAAAACTCTCCGAAAGTTATACAAGGCGAACCCGCCCCTGAACGAGCGCGTTCGCATCCCCTTGCGCCACATCCTTTTCCCTGTTGCGGCTCCACTGGCGCTCTTGACTCATTCCTGAACTTCTGCCCGGCGGAAGATAAAAATAGCGCATGACCTTGTTTGAAGTACACGATGTGCCGTCATGCACCGGCAACCATTAGTTAATCGAACGATCAGCCGGTTTATTAAATCTTATTCTGATTCTTGGGGCCTGTCAAGCAATTGAGCCGCGTTGACAGCAACTGAGCCGCATGTGTCGGGGTAGATGACGGATGCGGTCTTTGGACGTCGCCTGTCCGCCTGGCGGCGCGGTGAAGCAATCAACCGTGGACCAGGCCCGCGACCCGCAAGAGAGTCAAAAACGGGGCTGTCAAGATGGCCTCCAAGGGCTGCAATCAGGGTCGACGGACGTGTGCGGGGCCAATGGCTGGAACAAACTTAACCGGGATTCCTGCGGCAAATCGCCCTATACTTCTTGCTTTTTCGACCTCGATTCAGCTACCCGTTTGGCAGTTCGATTGATTGAGTCGGAGGAATTGCCTTGGTGCCGAGAATTCCTGTCGCCGTGGTCCTCCTCGAGTTCGAAAGCAAGCCCAATTCGCGGCACGCCATGCTCATCAAGCAAGGGGGCGTGAGCTCCATGGAGAACTGAGTGCTGACCTGTTTTCTGCCTATCTCTCCGAGGTCAAATGACGCTGTCTTTGGCCCGGACCACGTCCGCTTTGACAACCATGTCGCGCCCGGTGCGCTCATCATCGCTCGCCGATGACGCGGCCTGCTCACGCCACCGCTCGAGTTTTGGCGCGCTGGTTTCCAGTCCTGCGCGAGCCCGCGGCGCGCCTGTACCTCACGGGCCAAATGGTCGCGGTCAACGGATCGTGGATACAGGACATCACGCTGAACCTGTTGGTGTGGCAACTCACCGGCTCGCCCGCGTTGCTCGGGGCCATCAATTTTCTGCTCTTCGGTCCAGTGGTCGTGGTTGCGCCACTGCTCGGTCCGCGTTTAGGCGCCCACAACGCTCGCCGCGTCACCCTGCGCATACTTTGGAGCACGCTAGCCCTGGCGATCACGCTCACGACACTGGCGGCGACAGACGCGCTGTCCATGCCCCTGATTACCGCGCTCGCGCTGATGCGAGGCGTTCTCACCGGCATGGAGATGCCGGCCCGACACATGCTACTGACGACCTCGATTCGCAAAAAGACGCGCATCGCAAATGCGTTGGCGGCGAATGTCGTGACATTCAACTTGGCGCGCATGATCGGCCCCGCCATTGCGGCGGCGCTATTCGCCACCGTCGGCGCCCCCTTGAGTTTTTTGCTCGGCGCGGCAACCCTCGTCTTCATGATCTTCTGCGTCAATGCCTTGCCGCTCCCGGCGACGTCCCACAATCCCGCTGACGCGGGAATGCGGCCTGGCATTCGCAGTGCCGCGGCCTACGTGCGCGCCGACCGCCAGGCCTCGGTCTTCCTGCCGACCGTCACACTCGTGGGACTATTTTTCGGTGGTTACCAAACGCTTGTTCCGGCGCTGGCTGAGCACGTCTATGGCAATGCCGCCACATGGACCGGCCTGCTGTTTGGGGCAGCAGGCGCTGGCTCACTGTGCGCTGGCATCGTATTGATGTCGAGCTACATGCCGATCGCGTGCCGTCGCTGGCAGGTCGGCATGCCTTGGGTAGTGGTCCTCGCCTTGTTGGGACTCGGGCTCACCACGCAACCGGGGACCGCCCTCGCCTGCTTTTACGCGTTGGGCTTTGGATTCACGTTCACCGCCGCCGGCTTCAACTCCAAACTGCAGCAAAACGCACCGCCCGAGCTTCGTGGTGCGCTGGTCGGCCTGTACAGCATGTGTCTCATGGGCGCGATGCCCATTGGCCACTTGCTCGCTGGCGCCCTGGCGCAGTGGCTGTCGGCGCGCCAGTCTCTGCTGGTGCAAGCGGTCTTGCTCGCGCTCGGGATCTGCGCCGTCTTTATGCCGCGCTGGATCGCGCTCGGCCGCATCGAATTCGACGCTGATAGGATTTAGTCTTTGACCGATCTCGCAGGTGTCGGTCAACCTGGATTCCAGCTGGGGGAGAGTTCTTGATATCCCACCTTCCGGGTTTCCCGCACGTGGCGGTCCCCGTTTATGGAGGCGTGTTGCATCGATCCTTCACAAACCGGACCGAGTACTTGCTGAAAACCGGACAACTCATTTGCTTCCGCCATGGGTAAGGCAGCAGCTGCTGCTGTCTGCTTGACAGCTCTTCAGCATCCCTATACATTGAGTAACCCGCCTATTCGTTCGATTAATGATGGAGTGCCATTAATATTTGCGGGCCGCACGAAAGCCGCTGTTTTGACTGATCTTTCCGAACCGCCTCGGCAAACGTCCTGTGATATGACACGCCCATGGCAGCCATGCACAACTTGCGGATCTGCCTGGGACGGATCCATGCGCTGCTCCGCCCCACGTCCCATCGCTTGCCGGTGCCTGCGCCGTATTCGCCAACCTGTTTAGCCTCTATTCTTCAGGAAACAAGAATGCATTCACTACCTCGTCCAACTCGCCGCTCATTACTCGCAGCCAGCATGGGAGCCATTGCCGCCGCGGCCATCTCATGGGCACCTGATCTACATGCACAAGACATTTTTCCAAGCCGCCCGATCAAGATCGTGGTCGGCGCTGGCGCCGGTGGCTCAAGCGACATCACGGCGCGGCTGGTCGGGCAGCAGTTAAGCACGTTGCTGGGCCAGCCGGTGCTGATCGAAAACAAGGGTGGAGCGGCCGGCACCCTTTCGATGCAGCACGTGGTGCGATCCCCTCCCGACGGGCATACCCTGGTCTGGGTCGGCAACAGCGTCATGACAATGGCGCCCTACTTGTACAAAAACCCTGGTTACGACGTGAAGACCCTGGTCCCGGTCAGCCTCGCGGTAACCTCATCCTTTGTTCTTGTTGCGTCACCCACCCTCGGCGCCAATAACCTCAAGGAAATGATTGCCCATGCAAAAGCCAACCCGGGCAAGCTTTCTTTCGGTTCCAGCGGCGTCAACAGCAGCATGCATCTGTTGGGCGAACTATTCAAGACCGAAGCGGGCTTTGACGCACTGCACATCCCCTACAAGGGTGGGGCCGAATCGGCCAACGCCATCATGGGAGGCAACATCCATTTCGTTTTCGATGCACTCTCCTCGGAACTGCCGTTGATCCACTCGGGCAAGCTCAAGGCCCTTGCGGTCACCAGCCCCATGCGCGACAAGTCATTGCCCGACGTTCCCACCATGGCCGAGTTGGGTCTGCCAGCGATGACGACCGAGGTATTTTTCGGATTGGTCGCCCCACCCGGCACGCCGGAACCCATTGTCGCCCGACTTGCCGAGGCCATGAAGCAGGCCTTGTCCGACCCCGGTTTGCGCGAGCGACTGGAAAAGTCTGGCACCAAGCCTCAAAGCAGCACGCCACAGGAGTTCCGGGCGCTGGTTGACAAGGAAGGCGCGCGCTTTCAGGCCCTGATCAAAGCAAAGGGCATCGCGGCAGAGTAATTGTTGCGCGCGATTCGTGGCGCTCTGTCGCGCTGCCCCGTAGCGAGCTTGCCGCCTGGCCGACGCCCTCGAAATTCAGCGCGATCTCCATCTATACCGGCGGTGCCGTGGCCCACGGGTTGGCCTGCCGCGAGGCATCGGCTTCGCATCCCATAAGTCCTCGACTGGATTGCCCGGCACCTCGTCGGAGCACGCTCGGAAGTGGGTGTTGAGGTTACCGACACCCGTCATGCGGTTGATTTCTTCTTGACAGCCCATGAGAAGCGGCCTAATATTTAATAATCCGTCTGATCGGTCGATTAAATAATGGTTGCTGATATGCGTGAATATTCCCCGTGCGTCAATGAAGGTCATACGATGATTTCCATCTTCCACGCAGCGCTGAAGTACCTGCTGGCGCTCGATTCGCAGTAGATCGTCCGTGGGTATGCACTAGCAACAAATGGCTAACTTAGGAGATCCCATGTCACAGAGGCTAAAGGACCGCGTCGCGGTTGTTACGGGAGCGGCACGCGGTATTGGCCGTGCGATTGCGGAGCGCTTCGCAAGTGAAGGAGCTCGCGTGGCCTGTCTTGACGTCAGTGCTGGGCGCATTGAGCAAGCAGTGGCCGAAATGCAGGCCGCCGGCCACAACGTGCGTGGCTACGTGGTCGATGTATCCAATCGTGCCGCCGTGCGGGCGGTGTTCGAGCGCATCGAGGTCGATTTCGGCGCGCCGATCGCAGCCCTCGTCAACAACGCGGCCTGGATTCGCTATCAAGCGCCGCAAGACATCGACGAGGAAACGCTAGACCGAATGCTCGGCGTGGGCCTGAAGGCGCTGGTGTGGACCTTGCAGGCCGCATTGCCCCAACTCGAACGCAGCGGCCACGGCGCGGTAGTCAACATCTGCTCGACCGCAGCCGTGCGCGCCACCGCCGACTCGATGGCCTATTGCGCGGTCAAGGGGGGGGTCGCGGCCTTGACGCGCGCCGCGGCCGTTGACTTCGGCCGCCGGGGCATCCGCGTCAACGCCATCGCGCCGGCTTTCGTGCCAACGGCGGCGGCGCTCGCCAACTTCAACGGTGCCGCCGTCACGCGCCGCACCGAGTCCACGCCCCTCGGTCGATTGGCGCAGCCCGAGGAGATCGCGGCCGTGGCCACCTTCCTGGTGTCGGACGACAGCACCTTCATCAACGGTGAGTTGATCATTGCCGACGGCGGTCGCGCCAATGCGGCGCTCTGAATTTTCCATTCTTAAAAACAGGAGACCGCAATGACCACTCGTCGACACCTTGCATTTTCGCTAACGGGTGCTCTGCTGCTCGCTGCATTCGCATTCGCCCCCGCCGCCCAGGCCCAGGACTTTCCGAACAAGCCGATCCACCTGGTCGTTCCCTTTCCCCCGGGCGGCTTGACCGACGTGACGGCGCGCAAGCTCGCCGACCTCGTCGCCCGCGATCTTGGTCAGCCCATCGTGGTGGAGAACAAACCCGGCGCCAACGGGGCCATCGGTACCACGCAGGTGACGCGCGCACCCGCCGATGGCTACACGCTCGTGATGGTGACGACGACCACGGCGCTGGTGGCACCGCTGCTGACCAAGACACCCTACGATCCGCTGCGCGACCTCGCCTTCCTGCTCAACTACGCGGGCCCGTCCCACGCGCTGCTGGTCAAGGCCGACTCGCCTTACGGCACGTTCGACCAGTTGATTGCCGACGCCCGCGCCAATCCTGGAAAATTGTCATTCGGCTCGGTCGGCACCAGCGACACCGTGTACTTCGGCATGATGGCCTTGAGCAAGGCGAAAAACGTCAAGTTCAACCATATTCCCTACCAGGGAGCCAGCCAGACCTTGATGGCGGCTTTGTCAGGTGAAGTGACATTTTCACCGGCATCGAACTACTTCGAACAGGTCAAGTCCGGCAAGCTGCGCGCCTTGGCGGTATTGGACCGGCAACGCTTTGCCGGCATGCCCGACGTTCCCACCTTCACAGAACTGGGGATCGACTGGCAGTTCCCCTGGATAACCGGCATCGCCGCACCCGCGGCGACACCGCCAGCAGTGCTGGCCAAGCTGGAAACAGCGTTTCTGAAGGCGGCGCGCGATCCAAGTTTCGCGCAGCTGATGAGCCAGCTCAACGTGCCACTGTATTTGCTCGATGGTGCCGCGCTGAGACAAGACCTTGTCGACAAGATCGCCAGCTATGGCAAGCAGGCACGCGAATACGGGATGATGCCGCCCTGAATCGAGGTCTAGCCCTGGACGGCGTGACATCTGTCCAGCGTTTGCGCCACATCGGGGCTAAGTCGCTGCTGAGTTTTCAAGGAGCAAATATGAGTTCAAGTACGCAAAGAGTGGTTCTTGTTACCGGTGCGGCGAGCGGCATCGGGCTGGCGACTGCCAGGCGCTTCGCGGCCGACCATTTGAAGGTCATCCTTTTGGACCGCAGTGAAGGCGTGCATGCGATCGCCAAGGAGTTCGAACAGCAGGGGTTCAATGCCTTGGCGCTGGTCGCCGACCTGGGCGACGTGGAGCAAATCCAGCGGGCATCCGAAACAGTGAAGACGATGACCGGTGGCTGCGACATTCTGGTGAACAACGCAGGCATTCATCCCAAGCGCAATGGCATCACCATTTCGCTTGAAGAAATGACGCTTGAGGACTGGGAGACGGTGTTCAGAATCAACCTGACCGCGCCATTTCTTCTTTGCCAGAAGTTCATCGGCGGCATGAAAGCGCGGCAATGGGGGCGCATCATCAACGTCACATCGCGCGCAGCCCGCACCTATTCAGACCGCGCCGGCACGCACTACTCGGCATCCAAGGCCGGGCTGATCGGCATGACCCGCAAGATCGCCGGCGACTACGCAGCCTTTGGCGTTACGGCGAATTGCGTCGCACCGGGCCAGATAGAAACCCCCTTGGCCCGAACCTCGGATCCGAAGGTGCTGGCCAACGCCGCTAAAACGACACCCGCCGGTCGCCTGGGGACTGCCGACGAGGTCGCTTCCTCGATTCAATACCTGGCGTCGGACGCAGCCGGTTTCATCACTGGAGCCGTGATTGATGTCAACGGCGGGGGCTTCATTGGTTAGGCGGCGCGACAGCGTATTCCCTTCACCCCTCACGAGCGCGTATGACGACCTCAACTCACCACTCTCTTCGCGGCGCACCACCGCACCATTTCGTGGACGAGGCGTGGCTTGCCTTGCGCGGTGAAGACGTGCTTGAGCCCGATGTGCCCATCGTCGATCCGCACCACCACCTGTGGGATCGCCGGCCGCACAGCTTGTACCTGTTGCCTGAATTGTTGAAGGACATCAACGACAGTGGCCACCACGTTCGCGGTACCGTCTTCGCGGAGTGCACCTCCATGTACCGCGCCGATGGTGATCCGCGGTTGGCCTGCATCGGTCAAGTGGAGTTTGTCAATGGCATCGGCGCGATGAGTGCCAGCGGCGTGTACGGGGCGGTGCGGGCCTGCGCGGGCATCGTCGGAAAAGTGGATTTGACGGAAGGCGCCTCGGTCGTGGAAGTGCTGCAAGAATGCATCAGGCGCGCACCCGATCGCTTTCGCGGCATCCGGCAGATGGCGGCCTGGGATGCAAGCCCACAGGTTAGCAGCCTGGTGCGGCCGCCTCCACCGAACTTGCTGGAACACCCGGGCTTTCGCGCGGGCTTTGCACAGTTGGCGCCGCTGGGCCTGAGTTTCGACGCCTGGGTTTACCACCCCCAGCTCGGGCAACTCATCGCGCTGGCCGATGAGTTTCCCGCGACCTCCATCATTCTCAACCACATGGGCGGAAGGGCGGCGCTCGGGCCCTATGCCGCGCGTCGCGAAGAAGTATTCCAGGAGTGGCGCCAGAGCATGCGTGAACTCGCCAGGCGGCCCAATGTGACCGTGAAACTCGGCGGCATTGGGATGAGGCTGGGCGGTTTCGACTTCCACGATCGAGACCTGCCCCCGACTTCGCGGGAGCTTGCCCAGGCGTGGCGCCCTTCATTCGAAACATGTGTCGAGGCGTTCGGCCCCGAACGATCCATGTTCGAGAGCAATTTCCCGGTGGACAAGTCAGCATGCACCTATCGCGTGATGTGGAATACCTTCAAGCGATTGGCGCAGGACTACTCCGCTTCAGAGAAGGCCAGTCTTTTCGCCGGTACGGCCGTGCGCGTGTATCGCCTGCCACAGGCGCTGGCACAGCCCGCCGCGAAGACTGGATGAGTCCGGATCGAACCAGACATTCCATGAATAACAAGTTCCTGTGATCCCCAACCCTATTACCCCAAGGAGAACCTTATGACGACACTCACCCCCACGCAGCAAAAATACAAGGACATGGCGCGCAAGCTCGCCAACGAGCAGCTGAGCAAGGATGCGGCGCGCATCGACAAGGAAGCGGCGTTTCCAGTGGCAGGCTTGCGCGCCATGGCCGAGCTCGGACTGTGCGGCATGACGGTGCCCAAGGAATACGGCGGCTTGGATCTGGACGCGCTTTCGATCTGCCTGGTGACCGAGGAATTGGCGCGCGGCTGCCCCTCCACCGCCGCGGTGCTGATGGCCTACGTCATTGGCATTCAACCGCTGGTTCAGTTCGGCACGCCAGCTCAGAAGAAGGCCTACCTGCCCGATCTGGCCCAGGCCAAGCGCAGCATCTGCTTTGCCGTGACCGAGGCCCTCACGGGATCGGATATTGCCACCATCGGCACCACGGCTAGGCGCAAGGGCGACGGCTGGGTCTTGAATGGTACCAAATGCCTGATCGGCAACGGGGCCGGGGCCGACCTGTGCGTGGTGGCGGCCAAGACCGATCCGGATGCCGGCCACAAGGGGGTGTCGGTATTCATCGTGGAGACCGCCTCGGCCGGCTACTCGGTGTCGGCGGTTTACGAAAAAATGGGGATGCGCGGCACCACCACCGCCGAGCTGACGCTCAAGGATGTTGAAGTCCCCGCGACGGCGGTGATCGGTGAAATCGGCAAGGGCTCGCGCTATTTGCTCCAGACGCTGGACCTCGCCCGCCTTACCTTGGGGGCCGAGGCGATTGGCCTGTCCCAGGCGGCGCTGGAGGAGTCGGTGGCCTATGCCAAGCAACGCGTCACCTTCGGCAAGCCGATCTCGGAGCACCAGGGCATCCAGTTCATGCTGGCCGACATGGCGACCTCGGTGCATGCGGCGCGCACCATGCTGCATGACGCGTGTCGCTTGCATGGCCGCAAGGAGCCGTTTGCCGTGGAGGCCTCGATGGTCAAGCTGTTTGCCTCGGAGATGGCCGGTCGCGTGACGGATGCGGCGGTGCAGATTCACGGCGGTTGGGGCGTGGTGGATCGGCCCAAGGTCGAGCGGCTCTTCCGCGACTCCCGCTACACCCGGATCTGGGAGGGAACCTCCGAAATCCAGCGTCTGGTCATCTCGCGCGGTGTGCTCGAACAGGTCGTCAAGTAAGGCCCCTGCCCCGGCCGTGTTGCCTTGAAACAGGCTGGAAACAGAACGAGTCACGGCCCGAGCACGGCTCGGGGTCAACGTCATACCACGGGAGATTGGAATGAGTGAAAAGAGAGTCGCGGTCGTGACCGGCGCCGCCAGCGGCATCGGGCTGGCCATTGCCGGGTCGTTGGCGGCCGCAGGGATGCGAGTATTGCTGGTGGACCGGGATGCGGCCGTGCGGGATCGGGTGCGTGCGCTCGCGGACAAGGGCTTCGAAGTTGATGCACTGGTGGCCGACCTGTCGCGCGAGGATGAAATCCTCGGCGTTGCCAGGCACATCAAGGCGAGCGCCGGCCGGTGTGATGTGCTGGTGAACAATGCCGGCATTCACCCGAAGAACAAGGGCGACAAATTTGCCATGCCAGAGATCAGCCTCGCCGACTTTGAAACGGTGCTGCGCGTGAACCTGTCGGCACCGTTCCTGTTGTGCCGCGAGTTGCTGCCCTTGATGAAGGCGAATGGCTGGGGCCGAATCGTCAACATTGCGTCGCGCGCCGGCCGCACATTCATTGCCCCGGTCGGCGTGCACTACTCCGCCTCGAAGGCCGGGCTGATCGGAATGACACGACAGATCGCCGGCGAGTTTGCCGCGTTTGGCATCACCGCCAACTGCATTGCGCCGGGCCGAATCGAAACGCCCCTGTCCAGCCAGTCATCGCCCAGCATTATCGAAAAGGCGATTCAGGGCATTCCGGCCGGTCGCCTGGGGACGACCGACGAAATCGCGGCAGTCGCAAATTTTCTTGCCTCCGAGGGCGCCGGCTACGTGACTGGCGTGGTGATTGACGTCAACGGCGGCGTATTCATGAGCTGATGGCGCACCGTCAGTTGCATCCACACCGCGAAGAAAAGAAATGAAACATTCAATCACATACCGCGCCATGGAGGTGGCTGGGTCACGGTTGAGGCCAACGCTGCCAAGGGGCGCCAAGCCGCGGGGCCGGCATGGCGGGAAATACGCATGAAAGCCTTGTTGTGCAAGCAGTTCGGTGCGCCAGAAACGCTGGTGCTGCAAGAGGTCGAACCAGCCGTTTTGAATGATCGGGAGGTCCGCGTGGCCATCCACGCGGCGGGGCTAAATTTTGCGGACATCCTGATGACGGCCGGCCAGTACCAGGTTAAGCCACCCCTGCCCTTCAGTCCTGGCATGGAAATGGCCGGCGTCGTCACCGAAGTCGGCCCCGGTGTCACCCGCGTGCGCAAGGGCGATCGTGTCATGTCAACCTGCATCCACGGCGGATTTGCCGAAGAGCGCTGCATTTCCGAAGACATGGTGTTTCCCCTACCGGACGAAATCAGCTTTGTGACGGCCGCGGCATTTCCCATTACCTACGGCACGGTATTCCATGCCCTCACTGATCGAGCCGCCTTGAAATCCGGCGAATGGCTGCTGGTTCATGCGGCCAGCTCAGGCGTCGGACTCAATGCGGTCGAGCTCGGCAAAATGATGGGAGCGAAAGTCATCGCCTGTTCAAGCACGGACGAAAAACTCCAGATCATCAAGGGCTATGGTGCCGACGAGCTCGTCAACTACACCCATGAATCGATTCGGGAGCGGGTGCTGGCGATCACCGATGGACGTGGCGCCGACGTGATTTTCGACCCGGTGGGCGGCGATGTGTTCGATGAGTCGCTGCGCTGCATTGCCTGGGAAGGTCGATTGCTGGTGGTTGGATTCGCGGCGGGACGGATTCAGCAGATCCCAGCGAACCGCGTGTTGCTCAAGGAATGCCAGATCGTGGGCGTCAACACCTCTCAGTTCATCAAACACAAGCTTGAAGAGTACCGCGACCGCTTCGCCATGATGCTGCGCTGGACCGCCGAGGGGAAATTGCGGCCGCTTATTTCCGCCACCTATCCCCTGGACCAGGTGGCACGGGCCATGGCGACGGTGAAAGCACGCTCGGCCACGGGAAAGATTGTTATTACCACCCGATCACAAGGAGCAGAGCAATGATCAACGAACCGGAATCCAAGCGCCCAGGGCCGCTGGCGGGAGTGCGCGTCTTGGACTTTTCCATCATGATGGCGGGCCCCTACGGCACTCGGTTTCTCGCCGATATGGGTGCCGAGGTGATCAAGGTGGAGGCACCGGAAGGGGACTTCATCCGCGGCCGCGAGCCCCTGCGCAAGGGCAAAAGCGCCTATTTCGGCCACCTCAACTGCGGCAAGCGCAGCCTCGTGCTGGACCTGAAAAATCCGGCGGCGATTGAGGCGGCGATCGCCCTCGTGACCAAGGCGGATCTCGTGGTCGAGAATTTTCGTCCGGGCGTGATGAAACGCCTGGGGCTGGACTATGAAACCCTGGCGGCCGTGAATCCAAAGCTGATCTACTGTTCGATTTCGGGTTTTGGGCAAAGTGGCCCAGGCGCTGACCGTCCCGGTTACGCGCAGGTGGTGCAGGCGTCAAGTGGTTTTGACATGGCAGTGATGCATTACCAGGAGAACCAGGAACGTCCGCCCAACAGCAACATTTTCATCGGCGATGTCATGGCGAGTTCGTTTGCCCTGTCCGCGATCCTGGCGGCGCTCTTTCAACGTGAACGAACCGGCGAGGGTCAATTGATCGACCTCGCGTTGATGGACGGGATGATGAGCGTCTGCCCCTATGAGTTTCAGGAGGCCCAGTTTCCCGCGAAGGAAAGAAGGCAGGTGTACTCGCCGGTGCGGGCAGCCGATGGCTTTGTCATTATTTGCCCAACGACGCCGAAGAACTTTGAAATGCTGTGCGACGCGGTCGGCCACCCCGAGTGGAAAGACGACGAACGCTTCAAGACCAACCCCGCTCGCGTGAAAAACTGGGCCGAAATGATGCGCATGGTGGAACAGTGGACAAGCCAGCGCTCAGCCACGGAGTGCGAAGAGCACTTCTTGGCGGTCGGGGTTCCCGCTGCGATTTACCGAACGATCCGGGAAGCGATTCAGGATCCGCAATTTGCGCATCGCGGCAGCTTTGCCACCGTCGAGGACGCGGGCGGTCAGTTCCTCGTTCCGAATCTGCCGTTCCAGATGTCAAATGCGCGGGTGCAAGCGCAGTCTTTTGTGCCGGAGATGGGGGCGGACTCCGAGGCCATCCTCAAGGAACTCCTGGGCATGAGCGCGGAACAGGCGAAGGCGCTCTCCAAACCCTATCAAAAATGAAACGACTCACGCGGAACACCTCGCCCGAGCACGGACTCCGGCAATGACTAATAATTTTTCGGTTGTTCAATAACCACCACAGGAGATCACACATGAAACTGAAACTTTTCGCTGGCCGGCTCGGGCGGTGTGTCGCGACGATGCTGGTGCTCGCAAGCTCCATCGCCTGGGCTCAGGAGTTCCCGACCAAACCGATCCGGCTGATGGTGCCCTATCCGGCCGGAGGCACCACCGACCTCATGGCTCGGACCTTGCAGGAGTCGATGCAGAAGACACTCGGGCAGTCGATCATCGTCATCAACAAGGGCGGCGCCACTGGAACGATCGGCACGCGAGAGGTCGCCCAAGCCGCGCCCGACGGCTACTCAATGCTTTTCGTGATCGGCACCCAGCTGATGGTCACGCCGCTGGTGGTGAAGGATGCGGGCTACGCGCCCAAGGACTTCGTTCCGATCGGGCGCGTGTCGGCAGCGCCACTCTTCGCCGTGATCAACGGGGCGTTGCCGGTGAACGATCTCAAAGGCTTCATTGAATACGCGCGCAAGCAACCCGACGGGGTCGAGTACGCCTCATCGGGCATCGGCGCCACCAGCCATCTTGCGACCGAGATGCTGGCGCGGACGGCGGGCATCAAGATGCTGCACGTGCCTTTCGCCGGCACGGCGCCGGCGACCCAAGCGGTACTGAGCGGGCAGGTCAAGCTGGTGATCACCTCTGGATCAACCGCCATGAGCAGCTACATCGCGTCGGGCAAGCTGAAGTTGCTGGGCATCACTTCCGCGGAACCATCCGCGCTGGCGCCTGGTGCGCCTACCCTCAACACGGTGGTGCCCGGCTACGCGGTGGACATCTGGTGGGGGCTGTTCGCGCCCGCCGCAACGCCACCGGCCATCGTGGCAAAGCTCAATGAGGCGTTGAAGACGGCCTTGTCGTTGCCGGAGGTTCGGGCGGGTTTCGAGAAGTTCGGGGTCATCGCCAAGGCCAGTACCGTCGAGGAACTGCGCACGGCGATGACCGACGAGGCCCCGCGCTGGGCCGGCGTGGTGCGCGAGGTCGGGCTGAAGCCCGAGTAAGTAATCGCTCATGCAAGCCGCCTGGCCGCACGACAGCCCGGCCAGACAGCGAAGTCCATTGAGCAGGGCTTGGCCACGGTGGCCGGCACAAGAACGGTTGTCAACACAATTTGCACACAAGGGGAAAACATGAATCTGAAGCTTCTCGGGCGCCGTTTCGGGCCCTGTCTTGCTGCGATGTTGATGTGTGTGAGCGCGCCCGCTTGGAGCGACGAGTTTCCGATGAAGCCGATCAAGATCGTCGTGACCTATCCGCCAGGCGGCGGCACCGACATCACGGCCCGACTGATTGGAAAAAGACTGGGTGAGAACCTCGGACAAGCGGTGATCGTCGAAAACAAGGCCGGAGCCGGAGGGTCTTTTGGCACCGAGGCGGTCGCCAAGTCGGCGCCCGACGGCTACACCCTGCTGCTGGGCAATCCGGGCCCAAACGCCATCAATCCTGCCCTGTATTCAAACCTCGGCTACAACGCCGAAAAGGATTTCGCGCCAATTTCAGTGCTGACCGTCATGCCGCTCCTGCTCTGTGTCGAGGTGGCATCACCGATCAAATCGGTGCAGGACCTGGTTGCACTGGGCAAGTCAAGCGACAAGAAAATAAATTTCGGATCTTCCGGCAACGGATCGCTCTCGCATCTCGCCGGCGAGATGTTCAATTCATTGGCCGGAACCAAATTTGTTCACGTTCCTTACAAGGGTGCGGCTCCCCTCACCCTGGCAACGCTAACGGGCGAGGTTCAAGTGGGTCTTCTGGCGGGGCCGGATGCCTATCCACAAATCAAGGGCGGGAAGCTGCGCGCCATTGGCAATACGTCGATCGTTCGGTCCACTTCGTTCCCGGATGTTCCCACGCTGAAAGAAGCAGGAATACCGGGCTTCGATATCGAAATCTGGTACGGTTTGCTGGCGCCGGCGAAAACCCCAAGGCCGATCGTGGACCGGCTGCATAAGGAGCTGGAAAAAATCCTCGCCGAGCCCGCGACCAAGGATGCATTGCTGGCGCTGAGCCAAACCGCTGCCGCCAACACGCCCGAGCAGTTTTCCGCCTTGATCAAATCGGACATCGCCAAATATGCGCGGCTCGTCAAGTTGTCAGGGGCCAAAGTCGAATAACCCGATTTGAAACAGGCCGCGCGGTCAAGGGGACCGAGCCATTTTATTGATCGCAAGAAGGAGCACTGCATGAATCTCGAATTTCAGGAGCCCAGTGGTCGCGTTGCGCTAGTCACGGGTGCCGCCGCTGGCATCGGACTGGCGATTGCGCAAGAGCTCGCCGCCGCGGGCTTTATCACTGTGATGGCCGGGCGCTCGCCCAACGTGCTGGAGGCCGCAACGTCGCTTGCTGCCAAGGCGAAGGCACCGGTGAGCGGACACATCTGCGACGTGGCGCACGAGGCCCAGATCACCGATCTGATGCAACTCGTGGACGAACGCTTTGGGCGCTGCGACGTTCTCGTGAACAACGCCGGCATCCACCCGAAGAAGAACGGCGGCAAGGTCATGGTCGAGGAAACGACGACCGAACAATGGAACGACGTGCTGGCGATCAACCTCACGGCGCCGTTCCTGTTCTCGCGGGCCGTGCTGCCAATGATGCGCCGGCATGGCTGGGGCCGCATCATCAATATCGGATCTCGCGGCGGACGAACCGCGTCACCGGCGGCCAGTTCGCACTATGCGGCCAGCAAGGCCGGCATGATCGGCTTCACGCGCATTCTCGCGCTTGAGGGAGCGGCGATCGGTGTCACGGCGAACTACGTGGCGCCGGGCCCCATCGTGACCGGCATGACCGCCATGTCCACGCCCGAGGTCCGGGCCACGCTCGCGAAAAGCGTACCGCTCGGACGCTACGGCGAGCCGTCGGAAATTTCGTCGGTTGTGAGCTTCCTCGCCTCCGAGGGATCTTCATTCATGACCGGCTCCATCATCGACGTGAATGGCGGCAGCTTCATGCCCTGAGGCGAGCCAAAGCAGAAAGTCAGATAAGGCTAGAAAACGTCTTGCTTTGATTACCTGATCTTCCACGACGGGTACCCCAACGATCTACCGATCAACCAAACTTGAAGGAGAAATCATGACACGCTGGAAACACAGGCCCGAGGGCTCGAACTGGGGTGAATTCGGAGAAGACGACCAGATCGGCCGGATGAACCTGGTCACGCCTTTGCGTCGGCTGGCAGCCGTGCGCGAAGTCACCGAGGGCATTGCGTTTTCGCTGAGCCTGCCGTTGGACTACCCCGGCGGCGCCGATCTGGTGCCGAGCCGGCGTGCGCCGCGCATCGAGGCCACACGCCGAGCCACCGGGGAGCTGAGCTACAACTTTTGCTTCTCCTGCCAGAATCATTCGCTGTTCGATGTCGTGTCAGACGATGCCGTGACGATCTGGACACAGTACTCGACGCAATGGGATGCGCTCAGCCACTGGGGACAGGAATTTGACGCCGATGGCGACGGGGTGGCCGAAGTCGTCTACTACAACGGCTGGCGCGGGGGCGAACATGTGTTGAGCCCCGACCAGCCCGGGGGCCCCTTCGCGCGCAAGCTGGGCATGGAATCGCTCGCGGAAACCGGCGTCCAGGGCCGCGGCGTGATGGTCGATCTGGCGGCCGTTTACGGCGCTCAAGCGGTTAGCGTGGGCTACGACGCACTGATGCGGGTGCTGGAGCAGCAAAAGGTCAGTGTGGAAGCCGGCGACTTTCTTTGCCTGTACACGGGCTGGGCCGACCTGGTCCTGGCGATGAACAAACAACCAGATTTCGACAAGTTGAAAAACTCCTGCGCGGTACTCAACGGCAAGGACAAAGCGCTGCTGAACTGGATCACCGACAGCGGCCTGGTGGCGATCTGCGCCGACAACCTGGGGGTTGAGGCGGTCGTTTCAGCGGCCACGGCGGGAGGCGGGGAAAAGCATTCCATGATGCCGCTGCACGAACACTGCCTCTTCAAGCTCGGCATATTTTTTGGCGAAATGTGGTACTTCGGTGAACTCGGCCCGTGGCTGCGCAAACACGGGCGCAGCCGCTTTCTGCTGACCGCGCCACCGTTGCGCCTGCCGGGGCTGGTCGGTTCGCCACCCATGGCGGTGGGTACGGTCTGAGAAGAATATGAAGTTTTCCGCCCAGTGTGTCCAGGGGGCTCGGATGCGAAACCTGGAAACGGGTGCCGGGCTCAAGGGCGGGCGACCAACGGAAGATCCGTCGCCACTTATTTTTTAGAGAAACGATATGTATAAAACGGTTTACGAAGCATTTCAGAACAGCGTCGCGGTATCACCGGACAACGCGTTCCTGTGCGTTCCTCCGGGCCGTGACTTCGCGCCGCAAGGCATGGAGCTGAGCTATGCGCAGGTGGCCAGGCAAGTGGCGGAAGTGGCCAGCGCCTACCACGCGGCGGGCTACGGCCCGGGGCATCGCGTGGCATTGCTGCTGGAGAACCGGCCGGATCACTTTGTTCACTTTCTGGCCCTCAACTCGCTGGGCGTGAGCCAAGTGCCGGTGAACCCGGATTTTCGACCCGAGGAGCTTCGCTATCTGCTCGATCACTCTGGGGCGGACTTGCTGGTTTGTCGTGAGTTCCTCGCCGACTTGGGCAAGGCGGCGAGCGCCATCAGCAGCCGACACCCGAGCGTCGTCGTTGCCGAGTCCTGGCCATCCAGGCTCCCCGAGCCGAGCACCAAGCCCAAGCAAATACCGGGAGATGCAAGCGCCGAGGCCGCGTTGCTCTACACCTCGGGCACCACGGCACGGCCCAAGGCGTGCATCCTGACCAACGAGCACTTCATGCTGTTCGCGCAGTGGTACATTGATTTTGGCTCCGAGAAGGGAAGCTATTTTGCGCTCAAGCAGGGCGAGGAACGCTTGCTGAACCCCTTGCCTGTCTATCACGTGGCGGCGGGTTGCCTGTGTCCCATGACCATGATGTTGACGCGCGGCTGCCTCATCATGCCGGGGCGCTTCAGCGCGCAGCGTTGGTGGCAGGAAGTTGTCGCGACGCGGGCCACCCTGGTGCACTACATCGGCCTGGTTCCCGCGGCGTTGATGAATCTGCCGGTGGTGCCGGAAGAGCGCATGCACCGTGTCAAGTGGGGCTTGGGCGCCGGCATCGAGCCGAGCCTGCATGCGGCCTTCGAGGAGCGCTTTGGCTTCCCCAATATCGAGGTCTGGGGCATGACCGAAATCGCGCGCTTCACCGCCGACGACCGCGAGCCGCGCAGGGTGGGTGAACGCGCGGTCGGCAAGCCGATCCGAGACTTCGAAATGAAGATCATCGACACAGATGAGAAGGAAGTCACCGACGGGTCGCCAGGGCAGTTGCTGGTGCGGAGTTCTGGCGCGAATCCTCGTCACGGCTTTTTCGCCGGCTATCTGAATGATCCCCAGGCAACGGAAGAGGCGTGGCGCGGCGGCTGGTTCCATACTGGCGATGTCGTGCGCAAGGATGAGGATGGCATGTTCTACTTTGTCGATCGCAAAAAGAACATCATTCGCCGCTCCGGAGAGAATATTGCCGCCGGCGAGATCGAGGCGGTGCTGCAGGCGGATCCCGCCGTGGCGTACGCGGCGGCCATTGCCGCGCCGGACGAAATCCGACAAGAGGAAATATTTGCCTGCATTGTCGTGCAGCCAGGCATCGTCGCCGACGCGGCGCTGGCTCAGCGGCTGTTCGATTTGTGCATGGAGAAACTCGCGTACTATAAAGCGCCAGGCTGGCTACTGTTTCTTGATTCACTTCCGCTGACGCAGACCCAGAAAGTGCAAAAAGGGAAAATTTTCCCTGAAGGACAGGATCCTCGTTCGTTGCCAAACGTCTTCGACTACCGGCAGCTCAAACGTCGCAAACCCTGAATCGTCAATCCACTCACCGAGAGTTTCTAAATTTAAATGGCAAGACCTACTGATCCCAATCGGCCCGCGTTCGAGTTGGAAATACTCAGGCAAGCGGCGCGCGTCTTCTCGGAGGTGGGCTACCGCAATTCCACGACTGAAGACATCGCAAAAAGGGTCAACCTCAAGAAGAGCAGCCTGTATCACTACTTCAAGAGCAAGGAGAGCATCCTGTTCCATGCCCTTTCGCTGAATCTGAAGAAGTCACTGGAGCCACTGCTCGCGCTGGAACAAGACGAAGGCCCTGCTGTCGAGCGTCTGCGCAGCGCGATCCGCTGCCAAGTTCAGGAGATGATCGATGCGCCCTATATCGCGAACCTGTTTCTGACCGACAAGGGCTCGTTGACGACCCGCCAGTTGAAGCAGTGTTTGACCTTGCGCGACCGCCACGAGCAAATATTGCGCAAAATTATCGACCAGGGAATCGCCGATGGTTCCATCGGCCCCATTGACAGCAGCGTCGCGGTAAAAATCATCTATGGGTCACTCAATGGACTGCCTTCATGGTGGAAGCCCAACGGGCGCCTCGATGCCGCGCGGATCTCGACTGTTTTCTCGGACATGCTGGTGGACCGCATGTTATCTGCCTAACGATCAACCAAGGTGACCAGGCGGGGTGCCTGAAACGGATCCATTGCCGGTCACGAAGCAAGGAGTTATTGCATGGAATTCAATCAGAAGGTGGTTGTCGTTACCGGCGCGGGGCGGGGCATCGGTCGCGCCATCGCCTTGCGTCTCGCCGCGCAGGGTGCGGACGTGGTCGTCGCCGCCCGCGATCTCGCGCGCGCGGAGCGCTATGGCGAGGAGCTGAACGCGGCGACGGTGCCCGACGAAATACGCGCGCTCGGTCGCCGAAGCATGGGATTCGAGGGCGACCTTTGCAATCGCGAGGTCGCCAAGGCCCTCATCGAACAGACGCTGGCGACCTTTGGCCGCATTGATGTGCTGGTGAACAACGTGGGCGGCGCGCTCACGCCGGTCGAACGCAGCAAGGCATCGGTCATGCCCGACGAGGATGTCGAGTACCTCATGAAGCTCAACCTGATGAGTGCCGTTTATTGCTCCCAGGAGGCACTGCCGTCGATGCGCGCGCGCAAGGCCGGCAGCATTGTCAACATCGCGTCGCGGGCCGGACTTGATCCCTCGCAACGCCAGGGCCGGCTGGCGGCCTATGGGATCGCCAAGACCGGGCTTATTCAGTTCACACGGTTCCTCGCGCATGACGTCGGCCCGGACAACATCCGGGTCAATTGCGTTGCCGCGGGCGCGATCGCGACGGCTCGCATCGTCCAGTCGGCCAAGTCGCGCGGCATCTCAACCAACGCCGACCTCGAGATCATTCCGCTGCGGCGCTTCGGCACCGCCGACGAGGTTGCATCAGTGGTGCAGTTTTTCGCATCCGACATGTCGGCCTACGTCACGGGCCAGTGCCTGTCCGTGTGCGGCGGCACGGTGTTGACACCGTCGTGACTCCCATCGGATAAGTTCTCAGGCCAGACCGCCTTCGTCCGCTGCCGCGTCCTGGATCAAGGCCAGCGAGTGCCGCATGGCGTCGCGGTATTCCTGTCGGGTGGTTTCAACCAGTTGATCGACCGACAGCAGCGCACCGACGCCGCTGACCGAGTGGCCGGCACTCCAGACATCTTGCCAGCGCTTGGGCCCGAAACGGCTGGCGCCGGGTTGCGCGAACTTGTCACGCGAGGCACCAAAGAGCTCTCTTGCCCGCTCGGGTGTGATCTGCTCGTCCAGCGCGTCGGGATCGAGTCCGGCCGCCACGATCGAGGGTCGCAGCATGCTGGCGCGCAGGCCCGAAAAGGCGCGCGTCAGCTGCACGTCATCAATTTCGGCTTCCACCACCATTTGCTTGTAGCCGGGCGCCGCCAGGCTCTCCTGGGTGGCGATGAACTTGGTGCCCATGTAGGCCAAATCGCATCCGAGCGCCTGTGCCGCCCACAGCGCCGCGCCGTCGGAAATGCCGCCCGCCAGCACGACCGGGCCGTCAAAGAAACCACGCACGGCGCGCACGAAGGCCAATCCATTGAGCCAGCCGGTTTGGCCGCCCGCACCCGCGCTGAGCAACACCAGGCCATCGGCCCCGGCCTGCACCGCCTTCTTGGCATGCGCCAGCGTGCCCACGTCGGCAAAGACCAGGCAACCGGCCTCGTGCAGCGGCGCGATCACCGGTGCCGGCGAGCCGACACTGGTGATGACCAGCTCGACACGATGACGGCGCACGGCGGCGATGTCCTGCGCCAGCGCCAGCGGCGGGCGGTGAATGATGATGTTGGGACAGCAAGGGGCGTCGCCCGGCCCCAAGGCCGCCATGATCCGCGCGAGCCATGCGTCCAGCCCGTCCGCGCCACCGGCGTTGGCGGTCGGGAAGGCGCCGATCACGCCCGCGCGGCAGGCCGCGATCACGAGTTCGGGGCCGGACACCTTGAGCATCGGGGCCGCGATCAGCGGCAGCTTCAGCCGCTGTTTCAGCGCGGTGGGCAGGCTCATGTCGCTCCCCCGCACACCACGCCGGCGCGGCGCAGCTCGGCGATCTCCTCGGCGTCAAATCCGTGGGCCCGCAGTACCTCGTCCGTGTGCTCTCCCAGGGCGGGCGCGGGCCGCGGTCGCACCTTGTCCTCGCCAACAATGCGAAACGGACTGTCAACCGTTAAACTCGCGCCGCCAATGCCGTCCGCCGGGATCAGCGCACCGGCATGCACGGCCTGTTCATCCAGCGGCACATCGGCCAGGCGCGCAACCACCGAAACGGTGTGACCGCCGCTCTCGAAGCGGCGCAACCAGTCGGCCGAATCGCGTTGCAGAAACACCCGATCGAGTTCCTTCGTCAACGCCGCGGCATGGGCGCGACGCTCGTTCAGTGTCGCGAAGCGGGGGTCCCGCGCCAACGCTTCGATGCCCAGCAGCGCCACCACGCCGGGCCACAGCCGCTCCTCGGCCACCATCGCAATCGAGAACCAGCGCCCATCGCGGCACAGGTAGAAGTTGCTCAAGGCACTGCGGGGCGCCTCGCGCGGCCAGCGGTAGCGGATCTCGGCCCCGCATAACGCCGCCTGCACCATCGCGCCGTTGGCCCAGATGCCATTGGCCAGCAGCGAGGTCGTGACGCAGGCGCCCAGGCCGGTGCGCTCGCGCCGGTACAGCGCCGTCATGATCGCGCCGTACAAGGTGCTGGCCGTGGGTCCGTCGCCCGCCGCCATCGCTGGCGCCAACGGGGGCGCCTGCTCGTCGGCACGGGTCACGTCGGTGAGTCCGGAACGGGCGAAGTAAGCCGTGGCATCAAAGCCGGGACGATTCGCGTCGGGGCCGATCTCGCCGTAGCCGGTGACCGACGCGTAGATCAGGCGCGGGTTCAATGCCGCCAGCGCTTCGTAGTCCAAGCCCAGGCGCGCCCGTACCGCCGGCGGGTAGTTGGTGATCAGCACATCGGCCGCCGCCACCAGGCGATGCAGCACCTTGCGCCCGGCGGCAGACTTGAGGTCCAGCGCCAGGCCACGCTTGTTGCGTGACGCCAATGCCCAAGCGTAATTGTGTTCGCTCTTGGGCAGGTTGGGCAGAGCCGACATGGCCCGGTAGCCATCGCCGCCCTCCGGCGGCTCGATCTTGATGACCTCGGCGCCGAAATCCGACAGGATGGTCGCCGCCGCGGGCGCCGCGACAAAGCTCGCCACGTCGAGTACCTTGAGTCCATCCAGCACTTTCATCTTTGTCTCTTCATCTTTTGAAATTGCTCATATCTTCTCGGCATTCAGTTCCAGCCGACCCAGCGCCCACCAGCGCGGCATGAAGAGCAGCAGCAGCCCCACAAACAGCACGACGGCCAGCACCAGAAAGCTCCCCTGCACGGTCAGCGATTGAGCCAGCAGCCCGGCCAGGAGCTGAGAAATCGGTATCGCGCCGACGAACGACATTAGAAACAAGGCAATCAATCCGCCGCGCACCTCGGATGGCACACGCTGCTGCATCTCGGCATTGGTACAGGTGCCCACGAAGGACATTCCAAAGCCCACCATCCCGAAGCACAACAAGACCAGCCACGGCTGACGACTCAAGCCGATTCCGAGAAACGCCAGTGCGATGAACCAGGGCACCACCACCAGCAGGCGACGCAGCGCCGCGGGCATCAGATGGGTGGACAACAAGAGCGCGGCCGCCAGGCCCCCCAAGCCGACGGCGGCGAAGAAGCCGGCCGTCCAGTGCGCGGTATCGCCGAACACCCGGTCGGCCAGCACCGGCACCAAGGTCTGGTAGGCCCCGGCGAACAGCCCGACACAGATCGTCACCGGCAGGAACAGGCGGCTAAAACGGTCGCCGCGAACAAAGTCCAGGGCCCCGGCAAGGCCGCCGCGTCCGACTGACGCCGCGGCCGGCCGGGGCGCTGGGGTGCGGGGCAAGTACCACACGCAGCCCAGCATGACCAGCAGTGCCGCCACGGCCAGTCCAAACCCCCACAGCGCGCCGGCCGTGCCGAAGAAAACGCCCGCGATGGCTGGGCCACACATGCGCGCCGCATGAAACGAGACGGTGCTCAATGCCACCGCGCTGGCGATGCGCTCGGGCTCCTTGACGGAGGACGCCAGCAGCATTTGCCGCGACGGCACCTCCATGCCATTGAGCACGCCGCGCAGGGCCGCCAGCACCAGGATCACCGGCATGGTGAGCCAGTTCAGCGCCATCAGCACCGTCAAGGTCAGCGCGACCAGCAGCGCCGCCGTCAGCACCCACAGCGTGCGCCGGCGCGCATTGACGGCCGTCAATTGCGCGGAGAACAGGGGTGTCACCACGATCCCGGGCACGTAGATCAGGAAGTTGAGCAAGCCCAGCAAGGCCGGCGACTTGGTGAGCTGCCAGACCAGCAGGCTGAGCGTGATATCGAGCACCCAGGAGCCAAGCATCGACACCGTCTGGCCGAACAGATACAGGCGCACGTGAGGCTCGACCAAGGCCGGGAACCAAGGCGGGCGGGCGGCGGATGACGCGGCGCTCATGCGAGGGCGCGCGCCGGCACGGCAAGGCCGCGGCAGGCAAGTTGGCGGAAAACAGAGGGATCAGGTGACATGGAGGAACCCGGAAACGGGGATGCCGTTGCAGCCGGAAATTGACAAAATTATATCTTGGTTCTACCATTAGACATGAAAAACTGCAACAGCGTCCGTCACCCGATGTATCGCGCGGTCGCCGCGACGGTGGGCCACGGGGCGGCGGCGTGACGGGCAAGACGCAAGCAGGCCACGCGTCACACGCCCCGACATCGGCATGGCTGGCACCCCTGTTTGCCGTGCTCATCATCCAGATCGCCGCCAGCGGCCTGGCGCGCCTGGTGCCGACCACCGCGCCCTTGCTCGGTCCCCGCATCGACTGGCCGGCCACGCAGATCGGCTACCTGGCGTCCGTCCTGACGATCAGCTCGGTGCTGTTTCTGCTGCTCGGTTTACCCTTGGCACGGCGCTTCGGACCGATGCGCAGCCTGCAACTCGGACTCGGGCTCGGCGCCCTGGGCGCGCTGTTGTGCGGGTTGCCCTTTGCGGCCGGTCCGCTGCTGGGTAGCCTGCTGATGGGTCTGGGCCTCGCGCCTTCCATGTCAGTCGCCAACGAAGTGCTGCACCGACACGCGCCGCGCCAGCACATGAGTCTGATCTTCTCCATCAAGCAAGCCGGCGTGCCCCTGGGCGGCGTGCTGGCCGGCCTGGCCTTGCCCAGCGTGGTTCAAGCCCATGGCGTGCCAGCGGCGACCTGGGTCTGTGCCCTGTTCGCGCTGGCGGCGCTGTTGGTCGCACAGCCCATGCGCCGTCGCATCGACGCCCAGAGAGACCGCTCGCAGACCATCGGATGGCGCGCGCTGCTCTCCCTGTCCAACGCCCGCCGCCCGTTGGCGACGCTCACGGCGGCGCCGGCGCTGCGCCGCATGGGCATGGCCGGACTGTGCCTGGGTTTCGGCCAAAGCGCCTGGTTTACTTTTTTCGTCACCTACCTGGTGCTGGAACTGCACTGGCTGCTGGTCGAGGCAGGCGCCCTGTTCGCGCTGATGCAGGCCTGCAGCGTGCTGGGACGACCCTTGCTCGGCTGGCTCGCGGACCGCACGGGCTCGGGCCTGCGCGTGCTGAAATGGACGACAGTCACTTCGGCCCTGTCAACCTTCGCGCTCGCCGCGGCCACATCGGCTTGGCCCACGGCGTCCATCATCGCGCTGGCGCTGGTGGCGGGCTGTACCGTGTCAAGCTGGAACGGTGTCCAGATGGCGGAGGTGGCGCGCCGCTCGGAGCCTGGCGCGGTGGCAGAAAGCACCGCCGGCGCCACCATGCTGCTCTTCGCCGGCTTCGTCGTCGGGCCAACCGTGTTCAGCCTGATGGTGGCAGCCGGCACCGGCCACCGGCTGGCTTTCGGCCTGGTCGGTGTGATAACGCTGCTGGCGCTGGTGCCGCTGCGACAACCCGATCATGCGACGGGGCACGGCAACTGACAAGCGGCCGACGCGGCGGCGCCGTGTCGCGCCTTGGTGACCAGACCACGACCGACCGGACCCATGTGGCTGAACTAGCGCCCAGCCCGATGAAACTGACGGTCAGTGCGCTGGCCATCAGGTCGGGCGTTTCATCTGACAAGTTGTCGGCAGGGACGAGACATAGGCATCGATTTTTTCAATGGTCTTGAAGCCCCAGCCGGTTTTTTCCTGGTCATATTTAACATCCTTGCCATTCGCCTTTTTCCATTCGGCGATGACCAGTGGCTGCTGGATCTGGTGATCGGACTTGCGCATCTGCAATTCACCGTTCAGGCTGGTGATGCGCATGTCTTCCAGCGCGCGCGCCACCGCGAGCGGTTTCGCCGATTTCCCGTCCTTGATCGCCTGCGACAGCATGCGCATCATGTTGTACCAGGGGAGACTGGTGAAGTCATTGCCGGTTTGCGTCTTGAATGCATTGATCACGTTCGCTGAATCCTTGAGGTCATCATTGGTCACCCAGTAAGTCACCAACTTGACGTTCTCCGCGCCGGCGGCAGCGAGCGCGGTGGGCATGCCGGGGGAGGACGCGTTGTAGGTGTAAAGCGGCACTTTCAAATTCGAGTCCTTGAGGGCGCGCACCAGCAGCGACAGGTCGGTGTTCCAGTTGGCCGTGATGATCGAATCGGCTCCGGACGCCTTGATCTTGGCGACATAGGGCGCGAAGTCTTTCACCTGAAGCATCGGATGCAGGTCGTCGCCGACGATCTGAACATCGGGGCGCTTGCGCTTGAGCTCCGTCTTCATCATCCCGCTGACCTGCTGACCCATGGCGTAGTTCTGGTTGATCAGGTATGTCTTCTTGATCGACTTGTTTTTCGCCACGTAGCTTGCCAGGGCCTGGCTGCGCATGTCCACGTTGGCGTCGAAACGGAAGAACCAGAAGCTGCAGTTCTCGTTCGTCATTTCGGTGGCCTGATCGTTGGGCGTCAGGATGAGCACCTCCTTGCCAGGATTGCGTTCGTTGTGCCGATTGGCGGCATCGACCAAGGCCAGCCCGACCGCCGAACTCAAACCCTGCACCACATATTGGATGCCCTGGTCGGTGGCGTTCTTGAATTGCAGCACCGACTCTTGCGCGCTGTTCTTGTTGTCGAAGCCGACCACCTCGAAGCTGTTGTTCGCCCCGGCCCAGCCATTGCGATTGGCCAGCTCCACCACGTACTTCAGCAGATTCACGTTGTACTGGTTGTTGCCCGCGGCCGGACCCGAATAGGGATCAATGTGCGCGATCTTGATGACTTCGGCGTGGCTGGCACTCACCGCTGCGCCTGCCAATGCCGCCACCATGGGCAATAGAAAAGTGTGGAGCTTCATGAGATTTCTTTCGTTGATGGAATAAGGAAATCGACCGCTGGGCCGGTCGGCACATGGATTTTCATGACGCGGCCGGCTGGCGATTGAGCCATTCCAGCGGCAAGCCTGGCCTTGCCCACGGCATTGACGCCAGCCTGCCCGATCGCGACAGCGTAATGACGGCCGTGCGCAAATCGGTTCCGCCAAAACAAATATTGGTCGTGGAACGATCCGGCATCGCCACGCGCTCAAGCAAATCGCCCTGTGGTGACAGCACGGAGATGCCGGCAATGCCTGGCGGGCCAATGGTGGCGACGCAGACATTGCCGCCCGCCTCCACCGCCAGCGAGTCAAACATGCAGTAGAGGCCCGAGGCAAACAGCAGCGTGCCGGGCGTGAGCGCCGGCCAGGGCCTGAGCGCGAGTTCGCCCGGACCCGTGATGTCGAAAGCCCAGACGCGAGCGGTCACGGTTTCGGCCACGTACAAGGTCTTGCCGTCGGGCGACAGGCCGATGCCGTTGGGCGTGAGCATGGGCACCACGACGTCGCGGATCAGCGAGCCGTCGGCGCGCGCATAGCAAATGCGGCCCCGCGCGATTTCGTTTTCACCCATCGAACCCAGGTCGGTGAACCAGAAACCACCCTGGGCATCGAACACGATGTCATTCGGACCGGACAAGGGTCCGCGCTCGGTACGGTCGTACAGGCGCTCGACGCGGCCGCTGGCCAGGTCGATGCGCTCGATGCGGCCGCCCGCATAGTCCACCGCGCGACCATGCGGGTAGCGTCCACCGTCGGGATCGGTATGCCAGACGAAGCCGCCGTTGTTGCATACGTAGCAGGCGCCGTCCGGTCCGATGGCCGCGCCGTTGGGGCCACCGCCGGGCGTGGCCACGGTCTGGATGCCACCGTCGCGGCGCCAGCGGCTGAGCCGGCCCGCGCCGATCTCGACGAACAGCACGGAGCCATCGGGCATCGCGATCGGCCCCTCCGGAAACTGCAGGCCAGTGGCCAGAATGGTTGGAACTTGATTCATGCTTGTCATCCTTTCAGCAGCCGCGCCAAAGCGGCGCACGATTTTCGGCAAATGCGCGCGGTCCCTCGCGCGCGTCCTCGGTGGCGAGGATGCGCGTGCTCAGTTCCCGCGCGCGACGACGCAACTCGGCTTCGTCGAAATCATGCGCGCGGCGCGCCAATTCCAGGCTCCAGGCCACGGCCAGCGGCGCGTTGCGGCTGACGGTTTCGGCCACGCGCAGCGCCTCCTGCAGTACCAGTTCGGGCGCAACCAGGTGGTTGACCAAGCCCAATGCATGGGCACGCCGCGCGTCCATCGTGTCTCCGGTGACGATCATCTCCAGCGCCACGGCGCGCGGCAGCGCACGCGGCAGGCGAAAGATGCCGCCGGCCGTGGCCGCCAGGCCACGCTTGACCTCGGGCAATCCGAACACGGCCTGCGTCGAGGCGATCACCATGTCGCAAGCCAGCACCAGCTCGAAACCGCCGGCAACGGCGGCGCCATTGACCGCGGCGATCCACAGCTTGCGCCGCGGCGCGAACACGAAGCCAGCAAAACCGCCCTCCTCGGTCGTGCGCGTTCCGCCCGCGCTGCCGCGCGTCATCTCTTTCAGATCGGCGCCGGCGCAGAATGCCTGGCGACCGGCGCCAGTCAGGATCGCGACCCGGATCGTCGCATCGGCCTCGATCGCCTTGACGTGCGCCTCGAGCAAGCGCGTCACCGCGCTGCTGACGGCATTGCGCGCCTGCGGCCGGTTGATGGTGACGACGACGATGTGAACGCCGACTCGCTCCAATTGCACCACGTCGTCGGAGCCGCTTTCAGAACTTGTCATGCTCATGCTCGGGTGAAGGAAGGAGCTGGTGCTGCTGGTAGCACCGGAACCATTTACGGAACATTTCCTCGCTGTCCATGACCTCGTGAAAGCCGGCTTGGCGCAGCTTGACGCTGGACAGGATCGCGGGCCCGCGCAGGGCGGCCGGGCCCGAGCCCAGCGAGAAGTCCGCCAGCATGGGCGAGGTGCCAAGAAAACGTGCCAGTGGCGGCGCCAGCAGCTGGTGCCGCGCGCGAATGCGGTCCCAGTCCGGTGCATGGGCCGCCAGGAAGTCCGCCAGCCGCAGCGGCTTGGGCACGTCGGGCACCATGCCCAGTGCGTCGCAAATCGCCGGCCACACGGTCTCGAAGCAGAACACTTCGCCATTGTCGATGTTGAACACTTCATTCGCCGCGGCGGGGCTTTGCCCAGCCCAGTCGATGGCGCGCGCCATCAGGTCCACGTCGCTGGGCTGCTTGATCAGGCCCGGCGCGCCCGGGTACGGCAACTGCCGTCCGCGTTCGCGCATCAGCGCGGCATAGACACCCAGCGTTGCCACCAGGTTCATCGAACCGCCGACCGATTCGCCCACGACCAAGGTCGGGCGAAAGATCGTCCAGCTCCAGGGCTTGCCGCGCTGGCGCGTGCGCAACTCGTCTTCCTGCAGCCAATAGAAATTCGGGACCTCGCGCATCTCGCCGCGGCCTTCGCGCGCCGGAATCGCCAGCGGCCTGACATGCACGCCATAGGCCTTGGGGCCTTGCAGCGCCGTCACGTGGCGCAAGCGCGGCGCCGCCTGCGCCAGGGGCTCGAGCACGTGGCGCAGCATGCGAGCGTTGCGCCGCACGTGCTCGTCCTCGGTCCAGCCCGCGACCAGGTCGCCCTGCTCTTGGACCGCCGCATAGACCACATGGGTCACCGTCGTCATGGCGCTGAAGGCCGCTGCCGTGGCATGGACGTCGTCCAGATCGAGGCTGAGATGCTCGGCACCGCCGAGCATCAAGGGCCGGCTGCGCGAGACCGCCGTGACCCGGCAGCCGGGCTGGGCCGCGAAGTGGCGCGCCGCGGCCTGGCCGACCAGTCCGGTCGCGCCGAGCACCAGCACATGCTTCGAGGGTTCCATCGTGTGCGGCGCTTGATCCAGGGTGTCAGCCGACGACACCGGCGCGGCGCAGACGGTCAATCTCGTCGCTGCCGTAGCCGGCCTCGCGCAGCACCTCATCGCTGTGCTGACCGACCGCGGGCGCCGGTCGCGGCCGCACCTTCAGTTCATCCGATATCTGAAACGGGCTGTCCACCGTCAGACCGGTGCCGGGAATGCCGTCGCCGGGCACGATGGCCCCCGCGATGCGCATCTGTTCGTCATTCACAACGTCCGCGGTACGGGCAATCAGCCCCACGGTATGGCCCGCGGCCTCGAACAGGGCCTGCCATTCGCCGCTGTCCCGCCGGGCGAACGCCTCGTCGAGGATGACGGTGAGTTCCATCGCATGGGCACGCCGCTGCGTCATGGCCGCGAAGCGCGGGTCGGTGAGCAGATGACCGATGCCGACCAGGGGCGCAAAGCTGGGCCAGGCTTTTTCCTCGGCCACCAGGCTCAGCAGGAACCAGCGCCCGTCGCGGCAGCGGTAGTAGTTCGTCAACGCATTGCGGGCCTGGCTGCGTGGACGGCGATACACGACCTCGCCACCGACCAGCGCGGCCTGAATCGACATCGCATTGGCCCAGGCCCCATTGGCGATCAGGGAGCTGCTGACCATGGCTCCGCGGCCGGTGCGTTCGCGCCGGTAGAGCGCGGTCACGATGGCGGCATAAAGCATGCCGGCCGCCGGCTGGTCGCCCATGCCGTTGGCGGCATTGGCGGGCGGTCCGTCCGGGTCGGGGCGCACCAGGTCGGCCAGACCGCTTCGCGCCCAGTAGGTGGTGGCGTCGAAGCCGGGCTTGGCGGCTTCCGGGCCGGTCTCGCCATAGCCGGTGAGCGAGGCGTAGATCAGGCGCGGATTGAGCAATTCGAGCTGGCTGTAGGCCAGGCCGAGCCGTTCGCGCGTGTCCGGCGGCGCATTGGTCACGAACACATCGGCCGACTGCACCAGGCGGTGCAGCACCGCCTGCCCTTCGGTGCTCTTCAGGTCCAGCGCCAGCGCGCGCCGGTTGCGCGCGACCTGCATCCACAGGTAGTTGTGCTCCGACACGGCCAGATTGGGCAGACGGTATATCTTGCGAAAGCCGTCGCCCTCCCCTGGCGGTTCAATCTTGATGACGTCGGCGCCGAAATCCGACAAGATGGTGGCGGCGCCAGGCGCGGCGATGTAGCCCGCGGCGTCGATGACCTTCAAGCCTTCGAAAACACGCATCCTGATACTCCTTGGCTCACGGGCCGCACCGCAGCCAGACTTTGCCCACGCTGGCGCGACCGTCCAGCGCGGCCAGCGCCTCGCGCGCCTGCTCAAACTCGTAATCCTGACTCGGCAACAACTTGAGCTGGCCGCTGCGATGCCAGTCGTAAACCTCGCGCGTGAGCCGCGCTGAAAGCGCGGGATCGCGCTTGCGCACCTCGCCCCACAGCACACCGACGGCACTGGCATTGTGCAGCAGCAGTCGATTGGCGGGCAACTGGGTGAGCGCGCCGCCGGCGAAACCGATCACCAGGTAACGCGCGCCAAAGGCCAGGCAACGCAGGCTTTGCACCCCGGTCTCGCCACCCACCGGGTCATAGACCACATCCACGCCACCCGGGGCCAGCTGCTTCACCGTGTCAACCCAATCCTTGGAGCGATAGTCCAGGGCCTCGTCGGCGCCCGCCGCGCGGCAGGCCTTCACTTTGTCCGGCCCGCCAGCGGTGGCGATGACGCGCGCGCCCATGAGTTTGCCGAGCTGCACAGCGGCACTGCCGACGCCACCGGCGCCGGCATGCACCAGCAGCGTCTCGCCCGCCTGCAGTCGCCCGGCATGACGCAGAGCGAACAGCGAGGTCGGAAAATTGCTGCGCAAGGCCAGCGCCGCGCCAGCGTCCAGGCCCGGCTCCATCGCAATGGCTTCGGTGCGTGGCACCAGGGCATATTCGGCGAAGCCGCCCTGGCGGGAGGAACTCGCGATGCGCGTGCCGACCGCCAGCGGACCACCCTCGCCTTGCACGATGGTGCCCACGACCTCGGAACCTGGCGTGAAGGGCAATGGCGGCTTGACCTGGTACTTGCCGCGCACGATCAGGGTGTCGCCGAAGGCCAGGCCCGCCGCCTCAACGCGCACCAGATACTGGTCGGGCCCCGGCACCGGCACCTCGATGGTCCGCAGCTGCATTTCACCCGCCTCGGTGATTTGTTCAACCCGCCAGGCACGCATGGTCGCGGGCAAGGCAGCACTCATAGCGTGGCTCTTCCGTTCGTCAACACCACCACGTCACGCTCGGCGAGACGGGCGCGAAAGGCAATCTCGTTGTGGGTCACACGCCAGCATTCCAGGCGCAGGGTCTCGCCCGGATAGACCGGCGACGACAGGCGCGCGCGAATGGACTTCAACCGGGTCGGGTCGTAATCGCAAAATGCCTTGACGATGCCGTGACAGGCCACGCCGTAGGTGGCCAGGCCGTGCAGGATGGGACGTGGAAAACCGGCCTTGGCCGCGACCGCCGGGTCGATGTGCAAGGGGTTCAAGTCGCCGGACAAGCGATAAAGCAGCGCGGCGTCCGCACGCGTCGAGAACTCCAGCACCAGATCGGGCGCCGTCTCAGGCATGGCCGGCAAGGCCGGGGCCGCCTCGTCGCCGCCGCCATGTTTCGAGAAACCGCCGTCGCCGCGCAAAAACAGCACCTGTTCGACCGTGGCGATGTGCTGGCCGCTGGCCTCGTCAGTGAGAAGTTTCTCGACGTGCAGCACGGCGCCCTTGCCTTCGCCCTTGTCAACGATGCGCACGACCTGGCTACGCCCGATCAGGGTTGCGGCCGGCGGCAGGGTGGCATGCATGGTCACGCTCTGCTCGCCATGCACCAGCTTCAGGAAGTCGATGCCCAGCTCGGTGCGATCGCGCATCCAGGAGCCCGGTGAGGCGATCACCGCGGTCATCGTGGGCAGGGCCAACAGATCCTTTTCATAGGTGAAACGCAGCTGATGCGGATCCAGCGGATCGGCGCCGACGCCAAGCCCCAGCGCATAGAGGATGGTGTCCTTGGAGGTATAGGAATGGCGCACATCGGCGGAACGCCAGGCACGGGTTTTTTCGTAGTCGATCATGTCATTCGTTTTCGTTTGGTTAATCGGTGGAACGGACCGGCCAGCGGAACTGGGCCGGCTCCTTGGCGACGAAGCGGCGCACGGATTCACGCGCATAGTCGCTGCCGATGGCGATGGCCTGGGCGGCGGCTTCGAGATCAAGCATCGTTGGCAACTCGCTTTGCAAAGACGCGCGCAGGGCCTGCTTTGACAGGCTCAGCGCGGTGGCCGAGGCCCCTTCAAAGCTATGCGCAATGGCCAGGGCGCGTGGCAGCAGCGCCTCGGGCGCCAGCACCTCCATGGCCAGGCCCATCTCCTTCGCCTCGGCAGCGCCGAACTCGCGCGCCGAAAAAATCAACTCCTTGGCGCGCTGCGGGCCCACCGCCCGCGGCAAGGTGTACCAGGCGCCCACATCAGGCACCAGGCCAATGCGGTGGAACACCAGCGCCATGCGCACGCGCTTGCTGACGAGCACGATGTCGGCCAGCAGCGCCAGGCTGACGCCGGCCCCGTAGGCCACGCCGTCCAGGGCGGCGATCACTGGCTTGTCCAGCGAGGCCATGGCGATTGCCAGGTCGCGGCAGCGCGCCATGCCGGTGCGCCGCTGCTCGGGCGTGCGCGGTCCGCCCTGCCCCATGCCCTTGACGTCGCCGCCGGCGCAGAAATCGCCGCCCGCGCCGCTCAGCACGACCGAACGCACCTCATCATCATCTCGGAATGCCTTGAACAAGGCCGTCAGCTCGTCGAACATGCCCGAGGTCAGCGCGTTCTTGGCCGCCGGACGATTCAAGGTGACGATGGCGACGCCGCCGTCCCGCACCAGGGTAACTTCGGGGGTGGCGCTCATGCTGCGCTCTCCTGCAGTGAAAGCGGCACGCCGTTGGTCATCACGTCGCAATACTCTGTCATCCCCAGCGCGGTTCGGCCCTCGCAGGTGTACTCGGTCATGCTCTCGGTGATGCGGGTGTAGGTGCTCCAGTCGCTGCTGCCCGCGCGCTTGTGGCGCAAGGGCACGGTGGTCAGTATCTTGCCCTTCACGATGTAAGTGCCCTGCTCGGTGGTGATCCAGGCGGTCAGGCCGCGCGGGTAGTAGGCTTCGTCGTAATCGGTCTCGATGCGGCCATCAATCACGGGCTCGTAGACACCATTGCGCAGCACGTTGCCACTCACCGGCAGCGCCAGCGCGGACTTGGACTTGGGCTTGAGGGACAGCAACACGCCGAAGTCGCGGTCGAAGGTCACCGGCAGCCACTTGTACCAGGAGAAGCTGTGCCAGTGGCGCGGGCCCCATGACTTGTCGCGGTAACCGGTGCCGCCAACCACCTCGTGGCGCTGTCCATCCACCGTGACGTGACCGTTGACCGCCATGTTCTGCTCGGTGTGGCCACGGTAAACCGATACCTCGGGATTGACCTCGATCGGCTTGCCATCGAGCGTGACGATCTCGCCGCCATGCATGGGCGAAACGCCTTCGAAGTCGAGGACGATCGAAGCCGGTCGCTTCGGGTATTTCTTGAAGGCCGAGCTGGGGTCGGCCATCGCGTGCGGGTCGTCCATGATCAGCAACTCGCCCTCGTAGGTGACGCGCAAGCGCTTGAAGGGCTCGATCACCTCGAAGCGCATGCCGGCGGCGTCCATGACGTCGTTGCTGGTGATCTTGGGCCGGCCATGCATGAAGCCGACCTTGCCGCCCGGCAGGTAGACGCAGCAGCTCATTTCCGCATGGCCTTCATTGGGCCGGTTGCCGATGCGCACCCACAGACCCACGCCGCGCTGGGTATCGAAGGCATTGAAGTACATGCTTTCGTTGTAGTTCGAGGCCGCCTCGGGCGGATGAGTGTATTCGTCGCGCGGGTCGAGCCGCAGCTTGGTGTTGGGTGGCATGTACATGGGGTTCTCGTAGGGTTGGTGAGTCGGTGTGGGCGAGGTTGATGCTCACGCCACTGGTGTGGGATCGCGCTTCTTCGAACCGGGTGAGCGGAACAGTTCGTGCGCCATGCCCTGTTGCAGGGGCAGGCCGTCGGTGTCATGGACGAGGCGCTTGTTCACCGTATTGCTGTGGCGCGAACTCGCCAGTATGGCGCTGGCGAACCGGGTCACGGTGGCATCGAGCTGATCGTCGGGCACGCAGATGTTCGCCAGCCCGAGGCGCTCGGCTTCGCGACCGTCGACGCGGCGGCAGGTGACCATGAGTTCAAGCGCCTTGGCGGCTCCGACGCGACGCGGCAAACGCTGGCTCATGCCCCAGGCGGGCACCAGCCCCCAGGTGCCATGCGTGTCGGCGAACCGGGCTGATTCGCTGGCGATGATGATGTCGGCCGCCAGCGCCAGTTCCAGCCCGCCCGTCAGGCAATTTCCATGCACGGCGGCAAGCACGATCTGCGGCAGTTGTGAAAATATCTCCAGGGTACGCGACTCATGGCGCAGCCAGGCCAGGTCCATGGCGCCGACTTCGCCCAAATCGTGGCCCGCGCAAAAGCTCTTGCCGGCGCCGCGCAGCACGATCACGCCAAGCTCGGCACCGTTCGTGACGAGATCGTCCAGATGGGCGCGCAATTCCTTGAAGAGCGGCGGATTGACGGCATTGAGCTTGTCCGGCCGATTCAGCGTCAGGGTGCAAACGCCGCTGCGTTCCTCGCGCAGCACCAGCATATCGGAGGCGACCGTCATGGCGCTGTTCCCGCAGACGCCTGTGGTCCAGAAAGCTTATCGTCCGGGGTGTTCCAGCGTTTCAGTTCGAGACGTGCGATCTGGTTGTTGTGCACCTCGTCCGGGCCGTCGGCAATGCGCAGTCCGCGTGCATAGGCGTAGGCACGCGCCAGCGCGAAATCCTCGGATACCCCGGCGGCGCCAAAAAGCTGGATCGCCCAGTCCATCACCTGGCAGGCCATTTGCGGCGCCACCACCTTGATCATGGCGATGTCCTTGCGGGCTTCCTTGATGCCGACAACATCCATCTTCCAGGCCGCGTGCAAGGTGAGCAGCCGCGCCTGATCGATCATCGCCCGCGACTTGGCGATGCGCTCCAGCGTCACGCCCTGGCTGGACAGTGGCTTGCCGAACGCGACGCGGCTGTTCGCGCGTCGGCACATCAGCTCCAGGCAGCGCTCGGTGCGCCCGATCAGGCGCATGCAATGGTGGATGCGTCCTGGCCCGAGACGGCCCTGCGCAATCTCGAAGCCGCGGTCCTCGCCCAGCAATATATGGTCCAGCGGCACGCGCACGTTTTCGTAGCGCACCTCGGAGTGGCCGTGCGGCGCGTCGTCGTAGCCAAACACCGAAAGGTTGCGTACCAGCTTGATCCCGGGTGTGTCGCGCGGGATCAGGATCATGGACTGCTGGCGGTACTTGTCCGGGTTTTGCGGGTTGCTCTTGCCCATGAAGACGATGAAGGCGCAGCGCGCATCGGACATGCCCGAAGTCCACCACTTGCGGCCATTGATCACGTAGTGCTCACCGTCACGCCGGATTTCGGCCTCGATGTTGGTGGCATCCGACGAGGCCACGTCGGGCTCGGTCATGGAGAAGCAGGAACGTGTGCGTCCTTCGAGCAGCGGCTCCAGCCAGCGTTTCTTTTGCGCCGGCGTGCCGTAACGCGCCAGGATTTCCATGTTGCCGCTGTCCGGCGGCGAGCAATTGAAAACTTCCGAGGCGATGGGCGAGCGTCCCATGATCTCGGCCAGCGGGGCGTAGTCGACGTTGTTCAGGCCCGGGCCATGACGGGTATCGGGCAGGCACAGGTTCCATAGTCCCTGCGCCTTTGCCAGCGCCTTGAGTTCCTCCATCACCGGCGGCTCATGCCACCTGCCACCGGTATCGAGCTCGGCCTTGAAGCGACTTTCGGCCGGGTACACATGGCGCTCCATGAAGGCCAGCAATTGTTCCTGCAGCGCCCGCGCGCGCGGCGAAAGTGCGAAATCCATGAATACTCCTCAGTGTGAGTGAAGCGGCGGCAGCCAGCGCAGCGCCTGGTATCGGGAAAACCAGCGCCGGAACATCTCGTCCGTGTCGCAAAAATCCTGGAAGCCCGCTGCGCGGGCCTTGAGGGTACTGGCCAGGCTGGGCGCGCGCACGCCTTCACTGGCCGTGCCAAAGCATCGGTCCGCATACTGGAACGACAGCCCCACGAAGTCCGCGAGCTGGCGCGGCGCCACCAAGTTGTAACGGTCCACCACGCGCTCCCATGTGGGCTGCCAGCCAAGGGCCTCCCTGGCAAATGACACGGGCCGCGCGGGACCGGCTTGCATGTCAAGGGCCTGGGCGATGGCCGGCCAACTGCTCGCCCACTCGAAGGCCTCGCCGTTGTGCAAGTTGAAGGTTTTCCCGGCGCAGGCTTCGGTGGTGGCGCACCAGTAGCAGGCGCGGGCCAACAGATCCGCGTCCACGGCCTCGAAAATCCAGCGCGTACCGCGCGGCATGTGGAGCGGCTCGCCGCGCTCGCGCAGCACCGCGGCGTACACACCGATGGCCGCCATCAGATTCATCGAGCCACCCAGTGCCTGGCCGAACACCACCTGGGGACGCAGGATGGTCATGCGCCACTCTTGTCCCCGCTGCCGCGCGCGCAACCAGTCCTCCTGGAGCCAGTAGAAGTTCGCGTGCTGGTGGCGCGGCGCGCGCTCGCGCGCCGGAATGGTGATCGCGCCCAGATGCACGCCATAGGCCTTCATGCCCTGAAGCAGGGTGACTTGCCTGAGACTCGGCGCGTCGCGCAGCAGCGGCTGCAGCAGATTGCGCAGCATCGCCAGATTGGTCTGCATCTGCACCTCATCGCCCCAGCCCGACACCAGATCGGGCAACTCGTGCGACGCCGCGTACACGACATGCGTGGTGTCGCGCAGGCTGCTGACCGCGGCTTCACACGCGTCCTGATCACACAGATCCAGCGCCACGAGACGGGCTTTACCGAGGTCGCCGGGCGGCCTGCGCGCCAGGCCCACGACATCGCAGCCCCGCTCCATGAAATGGCGCGCGGCGGCGTGGCCGACAACGCCGGACGCGCCCGCGACGAGTACTTTCATCGGCGCTTCACCCCTTGTTCATGGCGAACGCATCGGCGCATTCGCTCCAGTGCAGGCGCAAGCCTGGCCGCGGCCAGTCCAGCACCGCCAGTCGCCCCGTGGACGACAGGGTGAGGTAGGCGGTTTTCAGGTCCGGGCCGCCAAAGCAAATATTCGTTGTGAACAGATCCGGCAACGGCACGTGCTCGATCGACTTCCCGTCCGGCGAGATCACCGTGATGCCGCCGTTGAACAGGGTGGCCACGCAGATATTGCCATTCGCCTCCACCGCCAGCGAATCGAACAACTGGTAGCCAGGCAGACCCGCCACCAGGGTGCCGCCATGGGCGGCCAGCGAATCCGGGGAACGGCTGATGCGTCCGGGGGCCGAGACATCAAAGGCCCAGAGCCTGCCGGTGGTGGTTTCGGCCACGTACAGGCGTCGGTCGTCGGGCGACAGGCCAACGCCGTTGGGCGTGGTCATCGGGTAGATCACTTCGCGGCATTCGCTGCCGTCGATCTTCGCATAGTAAACGCCGCCATGATCGCCGTCGCGCGGGCGGCGCTTGCCGACGTCGCTGAACCAGAAGCCGCCGTCGGCGTCGAACACGATATCGTTCGGGCCCTTGAGCGGCCCTCGGTCGCTGTGGGTATAGAGCACGGTGACCTCGCCCGTTGCCAGATCGACGCGCTCGATGCGCCCGCCGGTGTAGTCGGCTGGCTGCAAGCCCGGGCGCACGGTGCCGTCTTCGCCGTGGTGCCACTCAAAGCCCCCGCCATTGCAGATATAGCAGGCCCCGTCGGGACCGATGGCCGCGCCATTGGGGCCACCACCCGGGCGCGCGACCACCGCTCGGCGGCCATCCGGCCAGACGCGGCTTAGCTGCCCGGCAGCGATCTCGACCAACAGCACCGAGCCATCGGCCAGCGCCACCGGTCCCTCGGGAAAACCCAATCCGTCAGCGACGATCTTCATACTGATCCTTATGTTCAAGGCCGAGATAGGCGGTGCGAATCTCCGGCCGGCACCATCATCAGCACAAACCCTTGGCCAACTGCGCCTGTTCCCACCCGGCTATAGCCGTGGCCCCAACGCGCTCAGCGACACTGGCCGCGCGGCTGTTCGCCGCGTTGCCGTCCAGCGCACGCCGGGCCACGCCCTGCTGGATGGCGGCGAGTCGGAACATATTGAACGCCAGGTAGAAGCGCCAGTGCGGGATACGCCCATCAACGCCCAAGCCGGAACGCCGGCAGTACGTCGCCACATACGCGGCCTCGTCCGGGATGCCCAGTGGAGCGAGATCGACGCCGGCCAGCGTGCGGTGCGTTCCCAGCGCCAGATGCCAATTCATGCAGTGGTAGGCGAAGTCCACCAATGGATCGCCCAAGGTCGACAGCTCCCAATCGAGCACCGCGACAATGCGCGGCTCCGTGGGATGAAAAATCACGTTGTCGAGCCGGTAGTCACCATGGACGATGCTCGTGCCTGCCTGCGCCGGTACCTGCGTTGGCAGCCAGGCAATCAGGTTTTCCATGGCGTCGATGCGGGTTGTTTCAGCGGCCCGGTACTGACGCGTCCATCGTTCGATCTGCCGCTCGACATAGTTGCCCTCGCGTCCATAGTCCCGCAGCCCCAGCGCGCGGTAATCGACGCTGTGCAAGGCCGCAAGCACGCGGTTCAACTCGTCGTACATGGCGCGACGCTCGCCAGGCGCCATGCCGGGCAAGGTCTGGTCGCCGAGAATGCGGCCCTCGACGAAATCCATCAGGTAGAAGGAACTGCCCAGCACCGACGGGTCTTCGCAGAGTGCGCGCACGCGCGGCACGGGTACGGCGCTGCCCTCCAGCGCCTTTATCACGCGAAACTCCCGCTCCACCGCATGCGCCGAAGGCAGCAGCGTGCCGGCCGGCTTGCGCCGAAGCACATAGCGCCGCGCCCCGGCGTCCACGATGAAGGTCGGGTTGGATTGACCGCCCTCGACCCGACGCAGCCCCAGGGGCCCGGCAAAATCACCTACCCGCGAGCGAATGAAAGCGGCCAGGCGGTCGGCGTCAAGATCGACGCCAGTGGGTGCTGCGTGCTCCATTACAGGCTGATGTGGAAACCGCCGTTGACGCCCAGATGCTGTCCGGTGATGTAGCTCGACCCATCAGACAACAGGAAGCAGACCGTCTTGACGACTTCCTGCGGTGTGGACCAGCGACCCATGGGTATCTGGGCCAAAATGTTGTCGCGGAACTTCTCGCCACGCACCACTTCAGTCATCGGTGTTTCCACCACACCGAAGCACACAGAATTGGTGCGGATGTTGTAGCGGCCCCATTCGCGCGCCGCGGTCATGGTCATGGCCAACATGCCGGCCTTGGCCGCGGCATAGTTGATCTGCCCAATGGAGCCCTTGCGGCCGGCATCCGACGAGATGTTGACGATGGCGCCGCCTGATTTATCGCCGTCCTTGACGCGCTCGATCATGTGCCGGCCCACGGCCTGCGTCCAGTAAAACGAACCCGTCAGGTGGACGTCGATCACGTCCTGCCACTGCGGGGCCGTCATCTTTTCGATCATGGCCGGGCGAATGATGCCCGCGTTGTTGACGAGACCATGCACACCACCGAAGCGACCGACGGCCTCGCCGACGGCCCGGCCGGCCAGCGCCTGATCGGCCACGCTGCCAACCACCGCCATCACGCGCTCGGCCGGCAAGGGCGCCAGCGCGGCATTCAGCGTATCCGCGTTCAAGTCAACCGCGACCACGTTCGCGCCAAGCTCGACGCTGAGTTCGACAATGGCCTTGCCAATGCCCTGCCCCGCGCCCGTGACGATGATGGTGCGGCCTTCAAGAGAAACGATGGGTGTCATGAAAAAACTTTCCTTGTATAGTGGTAGAACCAATGATATGCTCACTCGGGTCACCCGTCAATAGTCAACCGGAGCAAATATGACAATCAAAGGAAAAGCCTGCATCGCCGGCGCGTACGAACACCCGACTCGAAAGGCACCCGACAAGACGGTGGCGCAATTGCATGCCGAATGCGCCAAGGGCGTTCTGGCGGATGCCGGACTGACGCTGCAAGACGTCGATGCCTATTACTGCGCCGGCGACGCGCCGGGGCTGGGCGCCAACAGCATGGTGGACTACCTGGGACTAAAGATTAGACACCTAGACAACACCGATACCGGCGGCTCCGCCTACCTGATCCATGTCTCGCACGCCGCCCAGGCCATCGCCGCCGGCAAATGCGATGTGGCCCTGATCACGCTGGCGGGTCGCCCGCGCAGCGAAGGCTCCAGCGGCGTGAACCCGCGCAACGTCACGGCGGTCACGCCCGACGTGCCTTGGGAAATGCCCTATGGCCCGGTCACCGTCAATATGTACGCCTTGGCAGCGGCACGCCATATGTACGAGTACGGCACCACGTCCGAGCAACTGGCATGGATCAAGGTGGCCGCGGCGGCACACGCCCAGCACAATCCAAATGCCATGCTGCGCGAGGTGGTCACGGTACAGGACGTGCTGAACTCGCCGATGATCTCCGACCCCTTGCGCAAACTTGACTGCTGCGTGGTCAGCGACGGTGGCGGCGCACTGCTGGTGGTGCGGCCGGAGATAGCCCGTTCGCTCAAGCGCCCGGTGATCAATGTGCTCGGCGCCGGCGAAACCATCAAGGGTCAGAACGGCGGCAAGGTGGACCTGACCTGGTCGGGCGCGGCAATCTCCGGACCCATTGCCTTCCGTGAGTCGGGCATCAAGCCCTCGGACATCCAGTACGCCTCCATCTACGACAGCTTCACGATCACCGTTCTGATGCAACTGGAAGACCTGGGTTTCTGCAAGAAAGGCGAAGGCGGCAAGTTTGTCGCCGACGGAAACCTGATTTCGGGCATCGGCAAGCTGCCCTTCAACACCGATGGCGGCGGCTTGTGCAACAACCACCCGGCTAATCGCGGCGGAATCACGAAGGTGATCGAGGCCGTGCGTCAGTTGCGCGGCGAGGCACACCCGAAAGTTCAGGTTCCAAACTGTACCCTGGCGCTGGCTCAGGGAACCGGCGGTCTGCTCGGCTCACGCCATGGCAGCGCCACGCTCATCATGGAAAGGGAGTAAGCATGACCACCACCTACACCGACCGGCCCTTGGCGGCCCCCATCGTCGATGCCGCCACAGAGTATTACTGGCGCGCGGCCAAGGAGGGCCAGCTCTGCATCAAACGCTGCACCTCGTGCAAGGAGCCGCATTGGTACCCACGCCCGCACTGCCCGTTTTGCATGGGAGAGACAGAATGGGTGAGCGCCTCGGGCCAGGGCACGATCTACAGCGTCAGCGTCACGCGCCGCGCGGGTCCCATTACCTATGCGCTCGCCTACGTCAAACTGGACGAAGGTGTCACGATGCTGACCAACATCGTGGATTGCGATCTTGATGCGCTGCGAATCGACCAGCGCGTGAAGGTCTGCTTCAAGCCCGCCGAAGGCGGCGCCATGATCCCCATGTTCACGCCCGCCTGAAGGAGAACCGCGATGGAAACCCTGACTTTTGACATTCAGGATGGCGTCGGCTGGATTCGCCTGACCCGCCCCGAAATGCGCAACCCCTTTGACGTGCCACTGCGCAAGGACATGCTGACCGTTCTCGACCAGGTTCGCGAGGATCCGGCCATCCGGGTTCTGGTGCTGGCCGGCAGTCCAGGCGCCTTTTGCGCCGGCGGCAATCTGCATATGCTCAAGGCCAATGCCGATGCCGGTCCGGCCTACTGGCAACAGCGCGTCAAGAGCGGCTTGCGCCTGATCAACGACCTGATCCATCTCCGGTGCCCCTTGATTGCGGTGGTCGATGGTCCGGCCTTCGGGGCCGGCTTCGCGCTGGCGCTCACCGCGGACATGGTGCTGGCCTCGCCGCGGGCGCGTTTCGCGATGTCCTACCTGAAGCTGGGTCTGGTGCCTGACCTGGGTCCGATGTACCTGCTGCCACGCATCGTGGGACTGCAACGCGCCAAGGAATTGATCTTCTCCACACGCGAAATCAAGGCCGAGGAAGCGCAGCGTCTGGGCATTGTCATGGAGGTACACGACAGCGACGCCATCGAGGCGCGGGCGCGGCAGATCGCGCAGAGCCTCACCCTGGCGGCGCCAACCGCGCTGGCGCTGACCAAGGCCGCACTGAACGCCTCGCTCGACAGCGATCAGCAGACCATGTTCACCCTCGAGGCCAACAGCCAGGCGGCCGCTTTTTCCTCACCCGAGCCGCTGCAGGCGATCGAAGCGATGCTGGCCAAGCGCGCACCGGCCTACACCGGCTTCCCGCCGCTCACCGACAAGCCAAAGGACCAAGCATGAGCACGCTCAAGGGCAAAACCCTGTTCATCACCGGCGCCAGCCGCGGCATCGGGCTGGCCATCGCCAAGCGCGCCGCGCGGGATGGCGCCAACATTGTCATTGCCGCCAAGACGGCGCAACCCCAGCCGAAGCTGGCCGGGACCGTCTACACGGCCGCCCAGGAAATTGAGGCGGCCGGAGGCCAGGCCCTGCCGCTGGTGGTGGACATACGCTTTGAAGATCAGGTGACACAGGCGGTCGAGCAGGCGGTGGCCCGCTTTGGCGGGATCGACATCTGCATCAACAACGCCAGTGCGATCAGCAAGACCGGCACCCTGGCCACCGACATGAAGCGTTTTGACCTGATGCACGGCATCAACACGCGCGGCACCTATCTCGTCACCCGCAGCTGCCTGCCCCACCTGCTCAAGGCCGACAACCCCCATGTCCTGATGCTCTCGCCGCCGCTGAACATGGAGGAACGCTGGTTCGCGCCCAATGTGGCCTACACCATGGCCAAGTTCGGCATGAGCATGTGCGTGCTCGGCATGGCCGGAGAATTCAGGGGTCGGGTCGGTTTCAATGCGTTGTGGCCCAAGACCGTGATCGGAACCGCCGCGGTGCAAAACCTCCTCGGCGGTGACGCGACCATGCGACGCACGCGCGGCCCCGAGATCATGGCGGACGCGGCCCATGCGCTGCTCACCCAGCCCAACAGCTTCAGCGGCAACTTCTGCATCGACGAGACCCTGCTTCGCCAGCACGGGGTTGAAGATTTCAGCCACTACAGCACCTGTCCGGAAGCCGACTTGATGCCAGATGTCTTCATCTGAATGCCGGCCGACAACGCTGCGTCAAAGACCACCGCGCCGTACCTTTGACACGCGAGATGGCCCCGCACGCGTCCGGAACCACGCGTGAAAATTTCGAGCTGTTCCGGACCGGGGTCGATCCCGTCTCCCCGCCGTAAACGGCCAGCGGACTGCCGAGGTACTGAGGGAGAAGGAGGTACTCGGCTATTCCGAGGACCAGATCGAAGTGTTGCGAGAGAACCAAATAGTAGGAGCGTGAAATGAAGAAGAACATGGGCTCGGTGCTTTATGAAGTGAAAGAATCCATCGCCACCGTCACGTTAAATCGACCGGAGCGGCGCAACTCGCTGGGCGGTACCCTGCGCGAGGACATCGCCGATGCCATGAACGCAGCCGACGCCGATGCCGACGTGCGCGTTGTGATCCTCACGGGTGCTGGCTCGGCGTTTTGTGCTGGCGGCGATCTGAAGGAGATGGTGGAACGCTTCGGTGGCGCCGAAGGCCGGTCTCTGCAGGAAAAGATCACGCCCCCGCGCGACAAGACCTTGCTCTCGATCTATGAGGCGAACAAGCCGGTCATTGCCGCGATCAACGGTCCGGCGCTGGGCGCTGGAATGAACCTGGCGTTGGCGGCCGACATCCGCATTGCGTCCACGGACGCGGTTTTTTCACAATCTTTCGTCAAGCGGGGGCTGCTCCCGGATTACGGCGGTACCTTCCTGCTGCCACGGGCCGTCGGTTTCTCCAAGGCATTCGAATTGGTCTTCACCGGGGACACGATCGACGCACAGGAAGCTCTGAGGCTGCAAATGGTTAGCAAGGTCGTTGAGCCGCGGGAGCTCATGGCGGCGGCCTGGAAAATGGCCACCAGCATCGCGAGCTCGGCGCCGCTTCCGATCCGGCTCGCCAAGCGCGCCATGAACAAGAGCACCGAGGGTGACCTGCGAGACGCGTTGGACCGCGAGGCCGCCGCGCAGAATGTTTGCTTCGATACGGAGGACGGCCAGGAGGGCTTGCGCGCGTTCATCGAAAAAAGACCTCCTGTATTCCGGGGCAAGTGATCACCGATCAGGGCATCATCGCGTGATGGCAGACGCACAGGGCCGCCGACCTCTACCCGCGCGTGGTTCGGATCAGTTTGACGTCGCAAATGAATTAAATGTTCGTGGTCATTTTTATTGAGAGGTTCACATGCAAACGATGTTCAGAAACGATTTACTTGCGGGAAAGCGCATTTTGATCACCGGGGGTGGCTCGGGTCTCGGCCGGGAGTTGGCCGAGGAATACCTCCGTCTGGGAGCCGAAGTGCACATCTGCGGGCGACGCAAGGCGGTGCTCGACGACACGGCCTCCGAGTTGATGGCCCGCCTTGGCGGTTCGGTGCGGACCCATGTTTGCGACATACGGGTGAGCGCCGCGGTGGATGAAATGATCGAGCGCATCTGGACCGAGTCCGGCCCGCTGACCGGGCTCGTGAACAACGCGGCCGGCAATATCATCAGCCCCACGGAGGCCCTCTCACCGCGCGCTTTCGACGCCGTGGCCGGTATCGTTTTTCACGGCTCGTTCTATGTCACGCAGGCCTGCGGCAAGCGCTGGATCGAGGGGGGCGTGCGTGCCAGCGTGTTGTCGATCCTGGTGACCTGGGTCTGGAATGGCAGTCCTTTCACCGTGCCCTCGGCCATGTCCAAGGCTGGCATCAACATCATGACCAAATCGCTTGCGGTGGAATGGGGCCGCCATGGCATCCGGCTCAACGCGATCGCGCCCGGACCATTCCCAACCAAGGGCGCATGGGAGCGTTTGCGTCCGGGCAAGGCGATCGACGGCAGCGACGACGATATGAGTGGCATTCCGATGGGCCGCGTCGGCCAGATGACCGAACTCAAGAACATCGCGGCCTTCCTGATGGCCGACGGTTGCGAGTACCTGACCGGACAATGCATTGCCGTGGACGGCGCTGCCCACTTGGCCAGTGGCGGCAACTACTCGCATCTCACGCGGCGAAGCGAGGAAGAATGGGCGCGCGTGCGCGAAATGTCGAAAAGCGCCTCCGACAAGGACAAAGCGCTGCGCAACGCGTGAGAACCGTGCGCAAGTAGATGCCTCACACCACGGTTTGGAACTGTTCCAGCCGACAACCGTTGTCTGGAAACTGCCAATCATGTGGCTTTCCATCCGTGTTCACCCAATCGGATGCGAGCCCATACTTGGATTGCAACGCACCCAAGCACTTGGTCGTGGCGACGCAATCCGATACCGCAGCCATGACATCGGTTAGCGATTGACGTCGGATCTGCTGCGCGACATCTATTTTTTCAGGTACTTCGAGAGTTCGAGTTTGGCAACCTGCTTGCGATGCACCTCGTCGGGACCATCTGCTAATCGAAGCAAGCGACCGATGGTCAAAAGTTTCATCAGTTCCGGGTCGGCCAGGCCCTCCGCGCCATGCATCTGGATGGCGGCATCGGCCACACTTTGCAGGACATTGGGAACGATGACCTTGATTGCCGAAATCTCGTTCAAGGCGCCGAAGGTGCCGTGTTGGTCCAGCGCCCAAGCAGCCTTCAGGGTCAGCAGCCGAGCCTGATCAATGGCCATGCGCGCATTGGCAATGATGTCGCGGTTACCACCCAGGTCAGCCAATGGCTTGCCAAAGGCGACGCGACTCACCGAGCGCTCGCACATGCGTTGCAGGGCACGTTCCGCGGCACCGATGGCGCGCATGCAGTGATGAATGCGCCCTGGGCCAAGGCGGCCCTGGGCAATTTCGAAACCTCGGCCCGGGCCGAGAATGATGTTGGCCCTGGGGACGCGCACATTTTCAAACAGCATGTCGCCATGGCCGTGCGGCTCGCCCAGCTTATTCACGATGGGCACCATGCGCAGGGTCGTAAGTCCGGCGGCGTCGCGCGGTACCAGCACCATCGAGTGCCGTTTGAGTCGTGAGGCATTCGTGTCTGTCACCCCCATGAAGATCAGAACCTTGCAGCGGGGATCGCCGGCGCCACTGGTCATCCACTTCTGCCCGTTGATCACGACTTCGTCACCCACAATTTCACAGGTGGCCTTGATATTGGTGGCATCAGAAGAGGCGACCGCAGGCTCAGACATGGAAAAGCCGGAACGAATCTCGCCGGCCAAGAGCGGATTGAGCCACTGCTCCTTCTGCTCGGGCGTGCCGTAGCGCGCCAGCACTTCCATGTTGCCGGTATCCGGCGCACTGCAATTAAAAATCTCCGGTGCGAGGTGGCAGCGGCCCGTGACCTCGGCAACGGCCGCGTAATCGCGGTTGTCCAGGCCAGGGCCATGTTCGCCTTCGGGCAGGAATAGATTCCACAGGCCAATCGCCTTGGCTTCGGCCTTGAGTTGTTCCATGATCGGTGGAATGCGCCACTGGCGGTAGTCGTCCGAGTGCACGAGTTGATCTTCGTAGGTTTGCACATTCGGCAAAATACGCTCCTGCATGAAGCGCTCGACCTGGCCGACGAGCAACCGCGCGCGCTCTGAGTGATTGAAGTCCATAAATTCCTTCTGTGTTATCTTTTTGGTAGTGCGCTGAAATTACGACCAGGTAGCGCTCGGAAATCTGTCTTACGCCACCGTCGAATTACACTGCACAGATTCCGCCACCGGACGTCTTTGTGCTCATGCGCATATTCCAAAGAAACTTGTTGTTGGGATTGGTCTTTCCCAGCGTGCTCTTGCCATGAGCAGCATTGACAAACTTTCAACTTTATTCGCCGTAGCGCGACGGGCTGCAAGCAACCCGCCGCGCGCGGCTTGTCGCTTAGTTCTGCCAGAAATGTTTGGAGAGCTTTCGCCGGGCCTCACGACTATCTTTTTCCACGAAGTCCGATACACCACCGCTCTTCATCGAGTTGGTCGGAAAACTGCGCTCGGTTGACATCGCCTGATGAACCGTCATGTCAAAGCTATGGGTGAGGGCCCACTTGGTTCGCCGCAGAGTCACCGGATGCTTGGCGAGCAGCACATCGGTCAACGCCGTTACTTCCTTGTTCAGTTCCTCGGTCTTGCAGATGCGGTTTACCAGATCGTAGCGCTCGGCCGTCGTGACGTCGAACAACGCTCCGATCAAGTTCCACTCCTTGGCTTTGCGTCGTCCGGCGAAGCGCGGCAGGCGAGAAATCCCTCCCCAACCCGGCGTGATGTCCCAATCAATTTCGGGCATACCCCAGCGTGAACGGTCAGTAGCAATCACGAAATCGCAAACCAGGGTCAACTCAAGCCCACCGCCACAGCAAACGCCATCCACAGCGGCAATGGTGATCGGCACCAGTTCGTCGATCATGTTGGAGGTTTCCTGATAAGTAATGATCTCCTGTTGGCCCTGCAACGGACCCCAGGTATTGAAGCCCTTGATGTCATCGCCAGCGCAGAAGGTGTCGCCCGCGCCGCGGAAAATCAAAATACGGCAATCGGTGTCGGCGCGAACCTGTCGAACCGCTGTGTTCAGCTCCTTCGAAAGCTCGCTATCGAGCGCGTTGTGCACCTTTGGGCGATTGAGGGTGATGGTGGTGACCGGACCCTGCTTATCTAAAATAAGTTTCTTGTAATCCATTTGCCTTCTCCAAATAAAAATATGTCCATGAATGAAATACCCATGGTATTTCTCTAACTATGGCTCGTGAAGAATTGTGCTTGACGCCATTCTTGCTCTGATCATCATCCTCTTTGCGGAGAACATTGATCGCGATGCCAGTGCCATATTTTGGTGATCGCTCTCATGCTCGTCCTAGTCCGAAAGGACGTTTTTCTAAGCGCGTTCGCCAGCGGACGCGTGGAATGCAGCGATGGCGCCGGCATCATCGGTGTCGTACTGGACACGCCGCGAGATTCGACGACACCCGACGCGCGGCTGCAACGTCCATTGAAATGGTCCATTCGGACGGTTCGCGCCCAATAGGAGTTGGTTACCTTATCGGCGGTTAACTTCAGCAACTACCGGGCAAGGATTCTGTTTCATTCTGGCAAGTTGAACTTGGCGATGGTCCAGGAAAATTTCACAGCCAATTCAACGAAGTTTCAAACGTTTTAGTCCCGTCAACCCAAGAAAAGGCTCGTATGAAATTCAAAGCTTCTCTGATTACTGCCGCAGTCGCAGTGGCTGGCACAGTCAGTTCGTCCTGTTACGCGGAAACAATCAAGCTTGCGCACATCGATCCGTACTCGGGTCCCGCAGCTGGCCTCAACTCGAAAAACGTGGCCATGCTGAAGTTTGTCGTCGATCTGGCGAACCGCCAAAGTTGGGCCGGGACGAACAATACCTTCGAAGTAGTCGGTTTCGACAACAAAAACAGCGCGCAAGAGACCCTGCTGCAATTCAAACACGCCACGGACCAGGGAATCAATTACGTGGTGCAGGGTTTGAGTTCTTCAGTCGGGCTGGCCCTGATTGAAGCAGTCAACCGCCACAACGAACGCAACCCCGGCAAGGAGGTGGTCTACATGACCCCCGTCAATCAGGCGACTGAAATGACGAACGAAAAGTGCAGCTTCTGGTTTTTCCGTTTCGACGCGAATGTGGATATGAGGAGCCAGGCTCTGACAAGCTATTTGGCGAAGAACAAATCAATCAAGAAAATCTACTTGATCAACCAGAACTACGCAACGGGCCAGCAGGTTAGTTCGACCGTCAAGGCGGAGCTCAAGCACAAGCGTCCCGATATCGAAATCGTGGGTGATGATCTGCATCCGATGTTTCAGGTCAAGGATTTTTCGCCGTACGTGGCCAAAATCAAGGCTTCGGGAGCCGATGCGATCATTACTTCGAACTGGAGCGGAGACTTGACGCTGCTAGTCAAAGCTCTCAAGGACTCTAGCGTTAAAACTTCGCTCTACACCTACAACGCATCGGCCACCGGCATTCCGACGGCACTCGCCGCTGCGGGCATTGATAACGTTAAATTGATAACCTATTGGGTCGCTAACGACGACCTTAATGACTCGATGAACCTTATCAAACCGATCAAGGCGAATACCGGCCATGACTTCACGGCCATCCCTTTCTTCCATATGGTTCGGATGCTGTCGCAGGCAATTAGAGATGCCAAATCAAACCAGCCGCTCGCTGTTGCGCGCGCACTGGAAAACATGCGGATCAACAGCGTCAATGGGGAGATTCACATGCGCAAGTCCGACCACCAACTCCAACAGTCGCTCGTCATTGCCGAGTGGACAAAAACCAATGGCAGCGATGTCAAATATGACCTTGAGAACACCGGCTGGGGCTTCAAGACCGTCTCAAAATTCGATGCCTATGTTTCGTCCCTGCCGACGTCATGTCAAATGATGCGCCCGAGTTGACTTGACCCGCTGCTGGCGTATTCTCAATTTGAACTTTGAGTTCAACATGGACACCCCGTGCGCTGCTTTCTTCGTTCTAACCCAAGGGCCTGCCCGCGACCCTGCACCTGCCCCAAAACAAGCTGACGGACAAGCTGGGGCTTGTCAACTGACACAGGTGATGTGTCAAAACGTCAAGAAGACCGGCCGTGCCCAGCTGGACCAGTCCATGACGCGTCCTCACGCGCGCAAAACCGGCAACCGGTATCGCCCAGCGACGTCCTGCAGATCGACTTACTTGATCAGCCCCGCGCGTCTGGCCACACTCACGGCCTCGGTACGATTGCTGACCCCAAGCTTGTCGCTGATGTTTCTCAAGTGTGATCGAACCGTGTTCACGCTCAAGAAAAGATTTTTCGCGAGCGCTTCGTTGGAAAGTCCACGCGCGAGCGATTCAAGGATATTTAGTTCGCGCGAGGTTAAGGTAGCCAGCGCTTTAATTCCGTGGTCTTTGGCTACCTCCTGGTCAAAACTGACCCCCGCTCGGCCAAGAATGCGATCGACGAATGGAAGCAGAACGTCGTCCTGGGACGCAGTCCCTTTGCGCGCAACGCGAAACTCCCGCAGAAGATCAATCACAGGCCCCCCTTCATCAAGGAAGCTTCGAACCAGGCCATCTTGATGGGCTGTTTGCAAGGCCTCCTGCAAAGTTCGCATCGCAAGGCTGTTTTGCCCCGAAGTTAGCAGTGCCCTTGCGAGCAGGATACTCAGCTTCAACGCGCGGCGATTGCGTTGAAGGGATTTCGCCGTTCGAATTTCCGACTTGAGTGCCTGCTCAACACTTTCCCCGCCGATGCCTTGCGCCAACAAACGAAAGCGGCAAAGATCAACCGTCTCCACGTCATTCGCCGGCATGATCATGCCCTGCACGCCGCTCCATGCATCCGGCTCTCGCGCTCGTTCGTAGTGGCTACGCGCGTCGGTCAGATCGCCCCTGAAGATGGCCAGTCGCGCCCGCTCCAGTTGCGCGGCAGCCAACACACGCGCCAGATTGCCACGCTGGCCAAAATATTCGAGTTCGCTGAGGCGTCGAAACGCATGATCAACGTCACCCCGTTCATGGGCGATGCGCGCAAGCAAGACGTGACTGATGATGATCTGGTCCGGAATGCCGTATTCCAGCGCCGTCGGCAGGTACAGTGCCAGCAGCTGCTCTGCCTCCGCGACTTCGTCGATTTCATACAAAGCCTCGGCGAGGTGGACAGCGGCGATGAATTTTCCGATGCTGCGTGCGCCGAAACTTGGGGCCGCCTCACCCAGCGCGACGCGGAAATGGGCGATCGCCTGCCGAACCCGACCCTGCACCAAATCAACCAGACCCTCAACTCCGATCACTAGGAAATCGGAAAGTGTACTGTCCTCTCCTTTGTGTCCTCGGCCGCCATGTCTGAGCAGGCTGATGGCGTCGGCATAGCGATTCGCGGCGAGCCGCAGGTTGGCCAAAGTGGAGGTCAGAGTGGTGTGTGATAGCCCATTACGCGGTGAACTCCTGGGCAGCGCCTTCTCGGCCAACGCCAACGCTTCTGCCTTGCGATCCAGGATCGCCAGAAGAGTTGGCCGAAAAGCTTCCATTTCGTTCATAGGCTGAGCGGCGCGCGTGTCCGCGGCGGCCTCTCGACCCAGAGCCTCAAGCAATTGCAGGGCTTCGGCGCCGCGGCCCGTGAAAGTCAAAGCCCAGATCTGGGCCACGCGCAGCTGTGGCTGCGAGAGCATCTCTTCCTTGGACAAGCGGTCGAACCAGCGCGCAAGAAGCCGGAAGCGCCCTTGCAACAGCAGCTGGTTGGCATGCGCCACGAGCAGATCCATCGCGTACTCGGCGTCTCCTGAGTCAAGCGCGTGCTCGATCGCAGGCGCAGCTCGTCCTTCGCTCTCGTACCAGCATGCCGCTCTTCGATGAAGTACGGGGATCTGGCGCGGATACAAACGCTCCAACTGGCTGAAAAGAAATTCCGCAAACAATCCGTTGTAGCGATACTCACCTTGGTGGTCGTCGCGGGTCGTCACGCAGACATTGGAAATCGCTAGCCGATTCAATAGAGTTTCGCTGTCACGAGCTTCGCACACTGCGTCACAAAGCAATTTGTTGAGTTCCTTGAGAACACTGGTCTTGAGCAAAAAATCCTGTACTTCCTTGGGTTGGCGCCTGAGTATGTCCTCCGCAAGATATTCTGCGACCGCCGCGTTCGAACCGGAGAACGTGGCGATGAATGATTGCGGGTGCTCGCGATGCTCCAGCGCCGTGGCAGCCAGCCACAGCGCCGCTGGCCACCCTTCAGTATCTCCATGCAGCTTTGTCACATTCTCTTCGGTAAGCGGCAATGCACATTGCGTTCTAAGAAACGCATCAGTCTCTTGTCGTGAAAAGCGCAAACGCAACTGATCCACTTCCACAAGCTGGCGCAATGCACGCAATCGACCAACCTGAAGATTGGGCGTTTGCCGCGATGCAATCGCCACCTGCCCATGCGGTGCAAGGCGAGTGAGAATGAGTCGTAAAAAATCGTCAATTGACGGGCTAGTGGCAGCCTCATACTCGTCAATGAACAGCGTAAAGGGATGAGCGCAATCCCCTAATTGATCGATCAGGCCCATCGCCAACTGATCAATGTTCGTATCAACTGTCTCATCGCGCGAGGCTACTTCGGGCGACTTCAGCAATTGATCCAAAGCGGCCACCAAGTGAACCAGGAAACGGTGGAAGTTTTCGTCACGCGCGTCCAGCGTCAACCAACTTGTGGCAATGCCAAGATGTTGACGATAATCAAAATACTGGCGCATCGTCGTTGTCTTTCCGTACCCCGCCGGAGCGCGGAACAGGATCAGCTTGGCGCCCACGGATGCACTAACCAGCTCGACGATCTCCTTTCTCTCGATTAAACGAGATGCAATCGAAGGTGCGGCCAGCTTGCCCCGGCGGGGTTCAATCTGCGCGCGCGCCGATAGCGAATCCTGTTCAGTTTTCCACCGCTTTCCGGACATCGACATGGCCCCTGTAAATTAAATTTTCAGCATTCCGGACTTGACCCATGTCCAAGAACAAGTTGTGCCTCTTGACAAAGCCATGCGATTATCACGGATGCGCATCAGAACAAGGGTGGTCGAAAATCTCATGGTCCATTCAGACGATGTCGCCTCGAAGCATTGCCGGTATCGTTTTGTCTAGGCTACTTGCATGCGTCACCCAATCAACGTAGCCAGGCCAACTCCGGCCGTACGAACTGTCTCTGGAGAAAAAAGGAATATGCAGGATCACCCAAAGCCCTCCCGGCCACGCGGGGTGCCGCGCACGCTGCCCGTGCCGCAAACCACGCTGAGCTACAACCTTGAGGTCTCGGCGAGGCGCTACCCGACAAAGACCGCCCTGTCCTACTACGGCGCGAGTTTGAGCTATTCTGAATTGCATCGGCAAGTCGAGGCGCTTGCCGGCTATCTGCAACAATACTGCCACGTGCAGCCGGGCGAAAGAGTGCTGCTTTACATGCAAAACAGCCCGCAATTCGTGATCGCCTGCTACGCCGTGCTGCGCGCGGATGCAGTCGTGGTCCCGGTGAATCCCATGAACCTGACCGAGGAATTGGCGCACTATGTGCAGGACGCTGAAACGCGCGTTGCGCTCGTGGCGCAGGAGCTGCTAGCGCGCATTGCCCCACTCCTGGGTGACGAAACGCTGCAGCAGTTGATCGTTGCCAACTACGGCGAATACGCCGACCTCGCATCCGATCTAGCGCAGGCGGATTTTCTCAGGCTACCACCGCTGTCGGACCCACCGACCGGCGTATTGCACTGGCGGAACGCGCTTGCCGCGCAATGTGCTCCAGGCGCGCAAACAGCCAGCAGTGTCGATGTGTGCGCCATGCCCTATACCTCGGGCACCACCGGCAAGCCGAAAGGCTGCATGCATACCCATGCCACGTTGATGGCCAATGTCGCGCAAACCAGTGTCTGGCGCCGCTGGTCGGCGCAAGATGTGATGCTTGCAGTGGTGCCTTTCTTTCACATCACAGGCATGGTCGCTGTGATGCACAGCGCCATTTACTTGGGTGGCGAAATGGTGATCATGACGCGCTGGGACCGGGAGGCGGCCTTGAAACTGATCGCACGTCACCAAGTCACGGGGTGGACGAACATCCCCACCATGGTGATTGATCTTTTCGCCAGCCCTCATTTCAAGTCCGACAGCCTGGAGAGCCTGCGTATCGTCGTCGGCGGCGGCGTGCCCATGCCGGAGGCGGTAGCCAAGAGACTTTTCGATCTGACCGGAGTCGAATATGCCGAAGGCTATGGTCTTACGGAAACCGCGTCGAGCACCCACTCCAATCCAGCGGATAGGCCCAAGCGCCAGTGCCTGGGCATACCTGTCTGCAATACCGAATCGCTGGTGATCGATCCCGATACCCTGGCCCCCCTCGGCGTAGGTGAGGTCGGCGAGATCGTCTCGCGCGGCCCTCAGGTATTCAAGGGTTACTGGAATAATCCTGCGGCGACGGCCGAGGCATTCATCAATATCGGTGGGGAAAACTATTTCCGCACCGGGGATCTGGGGCGCTACGACGAAGACGGTTATTTCTTTTTTGTCGATCGGTTGAAGCGCATGATCAACGCTTCGGGGTTCAAGGTCTCACCGAACGAGGTGGAGTCAATGATGTACGCGCATCCGGATATTCAAGACGTTTGCGTGATCGGGAGCCACGATCCCTACCGCGGTGAAACCGTGAAGGCCGTGGTGGTACTCAAAGCCGCAAGTCGGGACAAACTTGCTGCTCAAGACATCGTCGAGTGGTGCAAGTCGCGCATGGCCGCCTACAAGTACCCGCATATAGTCGAATTCGTGGACAGTTTGCCGAAATCTGGTACCGGCAAGGTAATGTGGCGCCAACTGCAGGACGAGGAGAGAGCAAGAGCTTGAACGCGTTGCAAAGATGTGCGCGAGGACAGCGCCGACAGCGGATGCCGGGCAAAGCACGGCATCCTACGCAAGCGTGATCGCCTGAACACGCTTGCTCCTTGTGGAGCGCGCCCGCAACCGACGTTCAGTAATGAATCGGTCCGGGTGTGCCCCCGCCGGCGGCAATCGCATCGCCGTTGACCGCGATCGATCTCGGCGAAGCGAGAAAAACCACCAGATCGGCCACTTCACTGGCGTCAATCACGCGGCCAACAATATTGCGTGAGGCCAGACGTTTCTCCATTTCATCCGACGTGATGCCCGCGATATTGGCCTGTCGCTCAACGACCTCCCGCGTTTTTTCGGTACGCGTCAACCCCGGGTGTACGCAGGTTACGTTAATGCCGTATCGACCCAGCTGATCCGCGAGGTTCTTGGTCAATGCCGCCACGCCGACATTACGAATACTGCCGATGATGGCGCCCGTCTGGCGGGCGGCGAGTCCGCTGATATTAATGATACGGCCCCATCCGCGCTGTTTCAGGTGCGGGAAGACCGCTTGCGCGCAACGCAGGTAGCCCATGACTTTCACGTTCATGTCGGCATGAAAGTCCTCCTCCGTGATATCGGGGAAAGCCGGCGGCGGACGCTGGCCGCCCGCTTGCGCGGCACAATTCACCAGGATATCAATGCCGCCAAAATCGCGCGCGATCTGCCCGACCGCGGCCTCAATCGTGTCATTCAGGCTGGTGTCTGCTTGATAGGCACGAATCTCTCGCCCGGTCGCGGCGGCAATTTCATGTGCAGCTTGTTGGCCTGCCACGCCGTCGCGTGCAATGAGCGCTACGTTGACACCCTCGTGCGCCAGCGCATGCGCGATGGCCTTGCCAATTCCCCGGCTTCCGCCCGTGACAACGGCGACTTTTCCCGTCAGTTTGAGGTCCATCTATTCTCCGATTGGTTAAGGAAACCGAGCCAAGGACGCTGCATGGCGCAAACCATGGTCACTCCTCGCACTACGCTACAGAATCACTGCTCTTTTCAAGCTTCTTGCTCTCGCTCTCGCTCTCGAGGTACTCATGTATATTTTTCAAGTGTGTCGTCATCGCGGCACAAGCGCGCTGCGCGTCCCGAGCCCGCATGAACCGAAGCACCTTTTTCCTGGCTCGATTCATGTCTTCACGCGGTTTCGGATCAATGCGCGCCAACAACATGCGCAATATCTCCGACAGCGCGTCCACCAGGATCACAATCACTTCGTTGTGCGTGGCGCGCGCGATCAGTCGATAGAACTCCCCCAATGACCGGGTGTTGCGTGAGCCTCGACCTTGACGAAAGAGTTCGGTATGGTGGTCGACATCAGCCTCGATGGCATCCAATTCAGCGTCGGTGGCGCGTGCACAGGCAAGCCGGATGGCAACGCAAGTCAATTCAATGCGAGCTTCGGTCACGCTGGCCGTGGAAACCTGTCCCAAGGAGACCATATCGCTCACGGCCTGCTTAATGCCATCCGAGGTGCCGCTCTCGGTGATGAAGAAGCCACCATGGACCCCGGTTCGCGCCTCGACGACGCCCGCCGACTCCAGGCTGCGCAGCGCCTCGCGTACACCACTGCGGCTGATATCAAATTGTTCAGCCAGTTCCAGCTCGCCCGGCAATTGATCGCCTGGTCGCAAGTCGCCGCTTGACAGCTTGACGCGGATCTGATCGCAAACCACCTCAAACGCTCGCCGCGTGCGCACCGGATGGAATATGGGGCCCGATGCCACGGCGGTAACCGACTTCGCCCCCTTGATCACCGACGATGTTTCCAGCACTTTACGAACAGCCATTTAGCAACCCCTTATCTTTACAGCACAAGCATGGTGGAGACTAATACAGCCGCCCAGCGATCACGTTGCTCGCCATGCGCCCGGTTCTTCCGGGTGATCGTCCCGCCCATGCGTATTGCGTTGATTGTGACCGATCAGTCAATCAAATTTAACACACTTCGCCTCATTTACCTATTGGTTGAACCTTTTTTAATTTATACTTGAACTGATATTCGAGCGAATATGCCATCCCGGAGCCCCGATGAACCTAGATCTGACACCCGAACAGCGCGCCTTTCGCGACGAGGTACGTGCTTTTGTCCAGTCCCGATTGCCCGCCGACATCCGTGAGCGGCTGCGCCTTGGCCATCCACCGCGCAAGCAAGATACCGTCACCTGGCAGCGCATCCTCAACGAGCGCGGCTGGGCAGCGCCCCATTGGCCGCGCCAGTACGGTGGCGCGGAATTGGGTCAGATGGAGCGGTTGATCCTGCTCGACGAGCTCTACCGTGCACCAGCCCCCCTGCCGCAGGTATTCAATGTGACCATGCTCGGCCCGGTTCTGATGAAGTTCGGCACCCAGGCTCAGTGTGACTACTTTCTGCCCAAGCTGGCCAATCTGGATCTCTGGTTCTGCCAGGGCTTCTCCGAACCGGGTTCGGGCTCGGACCTGGCTTCGCTGCGCACCGCGGCGCGCCGTGAAGGTGAGCACTACATTGTCAACGGCCAGAAAATCTGGACCACCACCGCACACTTGGCCGACTGGGTGTTCGCTCTGGTGCGCACCAACTCGGAGGCGCGCAAACAGGAAGGCATCTCTTTCCTTCTGATTGACTTGAAGACACCGGGCATCACAGTGCGGCCGATTTACTCGATCGACGGCGCCCACCATTTGAACGAAGTCTTCTTCGACAATGTGCGGGTGCCGGCGGAAAACCTGGTCGGCGAGGAAAACAAGGGCTGGAATTGCGCCAAGTTCCTGCTCGGCAACGAACGTACCGGCATTGCCAACGTGGGCCTGTGCCGCGAGCGGCTGGACTACGCACGTGAATTGGCCACACGCTTCACCCAGGGCAACCAGCGCCTGATCGACGATCCCAAGCTGCGCAGCGAATTTGCGTCGCTTGACGCCGAAATCCGTGCGCTCGAACTGACCAATTTCCGCTTCTTGCTAACGCCGAGTGAGCAGCATGCTTTGCCGGCCTTCGCATCGGTGTTGAAGCTCAAGGGTGCCGAACTGCAGCAAGACATTGCCGCCCTGCTGGCGCGCCTGGCCGGGCCAACCGGCCTGGAACGCCGGCCCGAGACTGACACCAGCCACGGACCGCTGGCACCGCGTTACTTCTACTCGCGAGCCGCGAGCATCTATGGCGGTACCAGCGAGATTCAAAAGGACATCTTGGCCAAGTCCATCGTTGGGTGACAAGGAGAAGCACATGAATTTTGAACTCAATGACGAGCAGCGCGCGCTGCAAGACAGCGTGGCCCGCGTGCTGGCTGATCATTACAGCTTCGAGCAGCGGCGCGCCATGGCAGCCAGCGATGCAGGCCATGGTGATGCGACATGGAAGAAATTGGCCGAACTGGGCGTCACCGCCTTGCCGGTGCCCGAGGCTTACGGCGGATTTGGTGGCGGCGCGACCGACCTGCTCCCGGTGATGCAGGAATTCGGCCGCGTCCTGCTTCTGGAGCCGTTTCTCGCCTCGAGCGTGCTTGGTGCCACGGCCCTGCGCCTGGCTGCCGACGAGGCCACGCGGCAGCGGCTGCTGCCGGCCGTGGCCACCGGCGAAACGCTGCTGGCCTGGGCCCATGACGAAGCCGGGAGTCGCCACGCACCGCGCTGGCTGGAAACCACAGCAACCCAGCAAGGCGGGCAATGGCTGCTCACTGGAACGAAGATCAATGTGCTGCACGCCATGTCGGCCAAGCAACTTATCGTTAGCGCTCGCGTGGCGGGTGCGCCGGATGCGTCCGATGGGCAAGCCGTTTTTCTCGTCGATGCGGGGGCGCCGGGCCTGCAACTCCGGAACTACCGACTGATCGACGACACACCCGCCAGCGAATTGCGCCTGCAGAATGTGGTGGCCTTGCCCCTGGGCGACCCCACCGATACCGCCACGGCGCGGGCAGCGATCGAAGGCACCCTGGCCGCCGGCATTGCCGCCGTCTGCGCGGACATGGTCGGCGCGATGGCAGCCGCCTTCAAATTGGCAGTGGACTACCTGAACACCCGCAAGCAGTTTGGTCGCCTGATTGGCGAGAACCAGGCCCTGCGCCACCGCGCCTCGGAGATGCTGGTGAGTCTGGAAATGGCCAAGAGCATGGCGATCGCCGCGGCCGTGGCGGCGGATCAACCCGAGAACGAACACTCGCGCGCCGACCTTCATCGGGCCAAGCTGGTGATCGGCCGCCATGCCCGTTCGCTGTGCCAGCTGGCCATTCAGCTTCATGGCGGAATCGGCATCACGGAGGAATGTGCCGTCGGTCATTACCTGCGCCGCATCCACGTGCTGGATCAGCTGTTTGGCGACAGTGACGCCCACTCCGCGCGGCTGGCAGCCCTGCTGTAAGAATATGAGAGCGTCGCAAGCAGGCAGAGCACTGAATGACATAGAGGTGCCAAGCACCAATCTCGAAATTGTTTCATGGGTCCCGTCCCGGGCCTAGCCATTGACCTTATCAGGCGTCTGAGCAATAATGGTCGAACCATTATTTAAAATTTAGGAGATTCTTGTGACCCCTACCCGTCGTGAAGCGCTGCAATCCACCCTGGGGCTGCTGGCGGCGGCCGCCGCGCCTAGCATCTTCGCTCAGCCAGCCTACCCCGCTTCGCCCATTCGCTTTGTGATCTCCACGCCCGCCGGGGGCGGACACGACATCATGATGCGAATGATCGGCGTCAAACTGACCGAAGCATGGGGCCAGCCCAGCATCGTCGAGTCCAAGCCGGGCGCCAGCGGCGCGATTGCCAGTACCTACGTCGCGCGGGCGCAGCCTGACGGCTACACCTTGCTGACGATGCACGGCGCCGTGCTCACCAATCTGGTGTTGCAACCCAATCCCGGCTACAAGCTGACGGATCTGGTGCCAGTGTGCATGCTGGTACTGACGCCGCTGGCTCTCGGCGTGCGTTCGTCGCTCGGCATCAACACCGTGCAGGAGTATGTGGCCCGCGCCAAGAAGCAACCTGGCAAGCTGAGTTACGCCACCTACGGACAAGGCTCGGGGGCGCACTTCGCCGGGGAGCAGCTCAACGCCGCTGCCGGCACCGATATTCTGCACATACCCTACAAGGGTGAAGCGCCGGCGTTGCAGGACATGTTGGGCGACCAGCTCGACGCCGTCATCGTTTCGCTGGGCGGAGTCTCGCGTTACCCGGGCAAGATCAAGCCCCTGGCGGTTGCCAGCACGACGCGCTCAACGCGCTACCCGGATGTCCCCACGTTTTCAGAAGCTGGGTTTCCAGGCGTCAACATGCCCGGCTGGGGTGCGATATTCGCACCCGCGGGCACACCCAAGGCGGTGGCAAACAAGCTCTCCGCGGAGCTCAACCGCATCATCATGCTGCCTGATGTCTCGGCGAAGATGCTCGAACTCGGCTTTGAGTCGGTGGCCTGGGGACCGGAAAAGCTTGCCGCGTTCATGAACGAGCAAATGATTGACATCAAGAAGCTGGTGGATTCCGGGCGCATCAAGCTTTGACTTACCGCTTTGGCGCCCGCCTGGCCAGTTCAGGCCGGGCGCAATCAATGCGCTCCAAGGGGATGTTCAAGCCACTGCGCCCGCGCTGCGCAGGCCAGCCACCTCTTCGGGACTGAAACCCCAATCGGACAGCACGGCATCCGAGTGCTCTCCGGCTTTGAGGATCGCGCCGCTCCTGATCCGCGACGGCGTGCGGCTCATACGAGGCGCGGGCGCTGGCTGCAAAACACCATCCACGGTTTGAAGAACCTGGCGCTCCGCGATGTGCGGATGTGTCGCCATTTCCACCAAAGACAACACGGGCGCAAAACACGCGTCAGTGCCCTCCAGCAAGGCACACCATTCCTGGCGTGTACGGGTGCTAAATATCCCCTGGAAGAGCTTGCGCAAGGCTGGCCAATGTTGTCGGTCCATCCGGTCAGGCAGGCTGGCAGGGTCAAGACCCAGTTTTGCAAGCAAGGTCGCGTAAAACCGCACCTCGATCGCGCACAGGGTGATGTATTTGTCGTCGGAGGTTTGGTAGACCGTGTTCCACGGAGCAGCCCCGCCAAGGATATGCTCGCCACGATGCGCTTGCCAGTAACCACCTGCATGCTGACCGTGTATGCCGGCCATCAAGTTGCTGACGCCATCGATGATGGCGGCATCCACCACCTGTCCTCGACCGGACCTGGATCGCTCCACCAGCGCACTGGTGATTCCCAAGGCCAGGAACATCGAGCCACCACCGAAGTCGCCCACCAGATTCAACGGGGCAATCGGCGGACCGTTCGCCTCCCCCATGGCCTCCAGGGCACCAGTCAACGCAATGTAATTCAAATCATGACCCGCGGCCTGTGCCAGCGGACCATTTTGCCCCCAGCCGGTAATGCGGCCGAAGATCAAGCCTGGGTTCGCCGCCAGGCAGTCGTCTGGCCCCAAGCCCAGGCGCTCCATCACCCCGGGCCTGAACCCTTCAAGCACGACGTCCGCCTGCTTGATCAGCCGTTGCACCGCCTTGAGGCCTGGCGCCTGCTTGAGGTCGATCGCCACCGATCGCTTGCCTCGGCTAGGCACATCGTATTTTGGATTGCGTTTGATGCCCAGGTCAGCCTCACCCAAGCGATCGACCCGGATGACCTCCGCGCCCATGTCGGCGAGCAACATGCCGCACAACGGCGCGGGGCCGAGGCCCGCCATTTCCACGACCCGAATTCCTTCCAGCGAACCCATATCTGTTCCTTAAAACGTGATTGCGCCACCACAAGCGTCGATGCACGTGCCATTCACGTACCCCGCCTCTTCGGTGACGATATGTTTTGAATTTTCTCGCAAGCCAGAGGGGGCCAACTCCGTGTTTACCCACAAAGCCGCTCTCGTGACTCTTCAATCTTACAATGGTTGGGCCGTTCAATGATTTATTTCAGGAGATCGCAGCTGCCACGCCCGATACCAAAATGGAGTCTTGAACTGGCTCGGCAATCCGACTCGGCGCCGTCATCCGAGGACCGCCAGCGGTCCGCTGCATTGAGTGCGCTTTTGTCAGCAACGGATGGAGCCAAGGAAGGACCATGTGCTTTTTTGAGAAACGTCCGCGCCGCTGGCGAGGGTGCTGAAGGCGGCTCTGTCAAGCCTGGTCAGGGTCGCCGGCGTTGCTCAAGGCGATGGTCACATGCACCCCAGCTCAGGCCCTGACCGCGGCGGGCTTTTTGAATGGGTGTGGACAGCCGGAGGGTTTGATCAACTCGAGCGATATCAAGGCAGGGCAATAAGTCAAGTGTATTATTGTCGTGAATTCAATCTCAACCACGCTTATCAGGAAAGCCTTCAATCATGCTGACTGTCCGATCTCTCATTGAGCTGCGCGACCATATCGGTCTCACCCTACCGCCGAGCGACTGGCTTCTCATCGATCAGAAAATGATCGACGACTTCTCCCAGCTCACCGGAGACAAGAACTGGTACCACGTTGACGTGGAGCGGGCCAAGCGTGAGTTGCCTGGTGGCAAGACGCTTGCACACGGCTTGCTCACGCTGTCCCTCATCCCGGGGATGGCATCGCAGATCGTGCGTGTCACCCATCACGGGCGGGCCCTCAACTATGGCTTTGAGAAGGTCCGCTACCCAGCGCCGGTGCATGCCGATTCGCGCGTACGCCTGCACATGACGGTGCTAAGCGCGGTCGCCGATAAAGGCGGAATCATGCTGACACGGCGCTACGTGATGGAACTTGAAGGCTCGGAACGTCCGGCCATGAGTGCCGACATGTTGTCCTTGATCTTCGAGAGCGAAGACAGCAAGAATTAAATCCCTTGTCAGGCCCGCCGCCGGCTAGCCTGCCATTGGCTTGGCATTTTCCATTTCCTTTCATCCAGGTAACTTTTTCCATGACAACCGAATTGAATCCGCTGCAGGGCATACGCGTGCTTGACTTTACGTTCATGATGGCGGGTCCTTACTGCACCCGCTACCTCGCCGATCTGGGTGCCGATGTCATCAAGATCGAAACCGCCGAGGGCGATTACATGCGCACGCGGGAACCTCTGCGCGAGGGACACAGCGCCTATTTTGGTCACCTGAACTGCGGCAAACGCAGCGTGGTTCTGGACCTCAAGAGTCCGATCGGCCTAGAGGCCGCACGACAACTGGCATTGCGGTCCGATGTATTGGTGGAGAACTTCCGCCCGGGTGTGATGCAGCGTCTGGGACTGGATTTCGCAACCTTGTGCGAAGCCAATCCCAAACTGGTCTATTGTTCGATCTCCGGCTTCGGTCAGACCGGTCCCAGCGCTACTCGCGCTGCCTACGCCCAGATTGTGTCGGCGGCGTCGGGCTATGACCTGGCTTTTGCTGGATATCAGGACGTTCCGCCGGGAGCCGATCACCGCCCACCCAATAACGCGCTGTTTCTGGCCGACGTGCTGGGTGGCACTTACGCCTTTTCCGGCATCCTGGCCGCGCTCAACCAGCGTCATACCACGGGACGCGGGCAGCATGTGGATGCGACCCTCATGGAGTGCATGTTGAACCTCATGCCCTACGAAGTCCAGGAAGCCCAGTTTCCAATCGCGAAGCGGCGTCCGGTGTATCCCCCGCTTCGCACCCTGGATGGCTACATGATGGTGGCGGCGGTGTCGCCAAAGAATTTTGAAATGCTCTTTGATGCCATCGGTTTGACCGGATGGCGTACCGACCCCGTCCTGGGGACCGACACAGAGCGCCAGGCGCATTGGCATGAGGTCATGTCTCGCATCGAGCACTGGACATCGCAACGTGGCACTGCTGTGTGCGAGCAGGTTTTTTCAGATGCCGGCCTGCCGGCCACGGGCTACAAGTCAGTGGCCGAAGCCTTGGATGACCCGCAGACTGCCCATCGCGGCAGTCTGGCCCGGGTTCGCCTGGGTTCACTTGAGCACCGGGTTCCCAATCTGCCTTTCAAACTGTCAGCGGCCCGCGTGGAGGCAAGGCCCGATACCCCGGAACTGGGTCAGCACACGGAAGAGGTCCTGGGCGGTCTGCTGCACATGGACGCAGCGTCCATCGGCATGGCTACCGGTGGCGCCACGAAGTCCGCAAGTTGATGGCCTTGTTTGGACAGGAAACCGTTGCGCATGGCTTGTATTAACAGGCGCCGCAGCGATCTGCGACGCCTGTTGCGCATGGATGTACCGACTGGCGCAGCGAAATGCCCCATGGGCAGCCATGCCCATGACAAGCGCTCACAGCAATTTCATATCCAGCGTCTTGACGATGCGGCTCCACTCCTCATGTGAGCGACGCACCACGGTGGTGAATTCGGCCGAGGTTCCGCCCACGGGTTCCAGGCCAAAAGATATGATGCGCTCGCGCACGTCGGGCTGGGCAATGGCTTTGGCGAACTCGGCGGACAAGCGATCGACGATGGCCGTGGGCGTGGCGGAGGGAGCGAAAATACCGACCCATCCGTCGGCGTCCAGGCCCTTGAAGCCCTGCTCGTCAAAGGTCGGAGCGTTCGGCAGAGAAGTCAGGCGTTTACGTCCGGTGGTCGCCAGTATTCGCACCTTGCCCTCCTTGGCCTGCTGATTGGCGGCCATGCCTGACAAAAATCCCGCGTTCAAGCGCCCGCTGACAATATCGGGGATCATTTGCGCTTCACCCTTGTAAGGCACATGCGTCAGCGTCATGCCAGCCTGACGGGAGAGCATGTCGGCATACATGTGGGACGTCGAAGCGTGGCCGTTGCTGCCGTAAGTTAGAAGACTGCCCGGCTTTTTGGCCAAGGCCACGAACTCCGCCAGGTTTTTCACGGGCAGATCGGACCCCACGCAGAAGATGGCCGTCGATTCGGCGACGCGGGTGACGGGCACAAAGTCCTTGAACACATCGTAAGGCACCTTGGGCATCAGCAACGGGTTCTGCACAAACTGAGTCAGCGTCATCAACAAGGTATATCCATCCCCCGGAGCTTTGGCCACGGCCTCGGTTGCGATCATGGTGGATGCACCCGCCTTGCTTTCAACGATCACGGGTTGCCCGAGGGCATCACCGATTTTCTGGCCCAGCAAGCGTGCCAGGATGTCGGTTTGGCCACCGGCTGGCACCGGGATAATGATTCGAATTGGCTTGGTGGGATAGCTCCCTGTACCCTGAGCGGCAACTGCCATTGGCAGAGCTGCGATCAGTGCAAGGGTTTGACGACGGGTGAAGTTCATGGTTTTGTCTCCTGGTTAAATAGTAATTCGATTTCAGTTTCTCGATGACAGCCTCTCATGAGGAAGTGATCAGCATACGAGGCTTTGCCGTATCGTCTCGCTCAGACAAATCGTTCGTTGCGCTCGGCCTTGTCGAGCAGGAGCTGCGGCGGCGCGAAGCGCTCTCCATAGCGCGCGGCCAGTTGCGCGGCCCGTTCGGCGAAACGGCGCGTGCCGACCATGTTGATGTACTGCAGCACGCCACCGGTCCAGCGCGGAAATCCAATGCCCAGGATGGAGCCGATGTTAGCGTCGCGTGTCGTCTCGATGACGCCTTCCTGCATCGCGCGCACCGCCTCCAGCGACTGAGCATACAGGATGCGGTCCTGCAAGTCCTGCCAGGGCAGGTCCACGCCGGGCTTGCCGAACTCGCCCGCCAGAGCGCTCCAGAGTTGCTTGGGCGCGCCCGTGGGGTAATCGTAGAAGCCACCGCCCCCGGCGCGTCCCGGGCGTTTGAAGCCCTCGACCATGCGTTCGATCACGGCCCAACCCGGATGCTCGGGCAAGGGTTTGCCCTCGGCGGCCAGATCGCTCGCGGTCTGGCGCCTGACCGACATGGTCAGCGCCATCGAGGTTTCGTCCATCACCGCCAGCGGTCCCACCGGCATGCCCACGCTGAGCGCGGCGTTCTCGATCAATGCCGCTGGCACGCCCTCGCCCAGCATGGCAGCGCCCTCCTTGGTGAAGGTGCCAAACACACGGCTGGTGAGAAAGCCGCGCGCGTCGTTGACCACGATTGGCGTCTTGCCGATTTGCTTGACATAGTCAAGCGCATGCGCCAGGGTCTGGGGCGAGGTCTTCTTACCCTTGATGACTTCCACCAGCGGCATGCGGTCCACCGGCGAAAAGAAGTGCAGGCCGATGAAGTTCTCGGGCCGCGCCGAGGCGTCGGCCAGGCCGCTGATGGGCAGGGTCGAGGTGTTGGAGGCGAAGATGCCACCAGGCGCGAGTTGCGGCTCGGCCTCGCGCGTGACCTTGGCCTTGAGTTCGCGGTTTTCAAACACCGCCTCAATGATCAGTTCGCATCCCGCCAGGTCGGCAGCATCGGCGGCGGGGACGATGGCGGCCAGGATGGCGTCGCGCTTGGCGGCATTCAGACTGCCCTTGGCGACGCGCTTGTCGAGCTGCTGCTGAACATGGGCCTTGCCTTTTTGCGCCTGCTCCAGGGTGACATCCTTCAATACCGACACGATGCCACGCGTGGCGCTGACCTGTGCAATGCCGGCACCCATCATGCCCGCGCCCAGAATGCCGACCCGCTTGAACTGCGCGCTCGCCACGCCTTGCGGTCGCCCCTTGTCGGACTTGATCTCATTCATTTGGAAGAAGAAGGTGCTGATCAGGTTTTTGGCCACGGGCCCGGTGGCCAGTCCGACAAAGTGGCGGCTCTCGATGCGCGAGGCGGCATCGAAGTCAACCACCGCGCCTTCGACCGCCGCCGACATGATGGCCAGTGGCGCGGGGTAGCAGCCGCGCGTCTTCTTCATGAGCAGCACCGGCGCGGTGCGCAGGAAGGTCATCGAGGCGGGTGCCTGGGCCGTGGCACCGGGCAGGCGCCAGCCCTTGCGATCCCAGGACTGCACCGGTTCCGAATTGGCCGCGATCCAGTCGCGCGCTTGTTGCATCAATCCGGCCTGATCGGCGGCCAGACCGTCAACCAGCTTGAGTTCGAGCGCACGCGCCGGTGCAAACTGCGTGCCATCCACCAGCAGCGGCATGGCGGCCTCCAGCCCGAGCATGCGCACCAGGCGCACAATGCCGCCGCCCCCGGGCAGCAGCCCCAAGCCAACCTCGGGCAATCCCAGCGCGATCTTCGAATCATTGAGCACAAAACGCGCGTGGCAGGCCAGGCAGATCTCAAAGCCGCCGCCCAAGGCGGTGCCGTTGATGGCCGCCACCACCGGGCGGCCCAGCAGTTCGAGGCGGCGCATCACCGCTTTCATCGCGCTGGCGCGCTCGAACAGGGCCGCTTTCTCATCCGGCCCCACGGCCAGAAGACTGTTGAGGTCGCCCCCGGCAAAGAAGGTTTTCTTGCCCGAGGTGATGATCACGCCGGCGATGCTTTCGCGCTCGGCTTCGAGCCGCTGCACGGCTTGGGCGTAGGCGTCGCGAAACTGGGCGTTCATGACATTGGCCGATTGACCGGGCATGTCGATGGTCAGGGTGACGACGCCAGAGGCGTCTTTTTCGTAGTTAATCATGGATGGCCTCAGATGCGTTCGATGATGGTGGCGATGCCCATGCCGCCGGCCACGCACAGCGTGACCAGGCCGCGCCGCAGGTCGCGGCGTTCAAGCTCGTCCAGCAGGGTGCCCACCAGCATGCAGCCGGTGGCGCCCAAGGGGTGGCCCATGGCGATGGCGCCGCCGTTGACGTTGACCTTGGCCGGATCGACCTGCATTTCGCTCATGAAACGCAGCACCACCGAGGAGAAGGCTTCGTTCACTTCGATCAGGTCCATGTCTTCGATGCGCAGGCCCGCTTTCTTCAGCGCGAGACGGGTGGCTGGCGCGGGGCCGGCCAGCATCAGGGTGGGCTCGGAGCCGATCACGCCCACGCTGACGATGCGCGCGCGCGGCTTCAGGCCCAGGGCGCGGCCCTTGGCTTCGGAGCCGATCAGCATCAATGAGGCACCGTCAACAATGCCCGAGGAGTTGCCCCCGGTGTGCACGTGGCGAATCTTTTCAATCTGCGGATAGCGCATCTGCGCCAGCGCGTCAAAACCGCCCATCTCTCCCATGGCCTGAAAGGCGGGTTTGAGCTGGCCCATTTTCTCCAGCGTGCCCCCGGCCCGGATCAACTCGTCCTCGGCCAGGATGGTCAGGCCGTTGGCGTCTTTCACCGGCACCAGGGACTTGGCAAAATAGCCATTGCCACGGGCGTGGGCCGCGCGGCGCTGGGATTCGAGCGCGTAGCGGTCGACATCTTCGCGGCTGTGGCCATCCAGCGTGGCCAGCAGATCGGCGGCCACGCCGGTGGGCACCGGCTTCAACTGGAACACCATCTCCGGCTTGGTGTCGCGCGGGCCCGGCGCGCCCCCCATGGCGATGCGCGACATCGATTCGACGCCCCCGGCGACCAGCAGGTCTTCCCAGCCCGAGCGCACTTTCTGCGCCGCGATGTTCACCGCCTCCAGGCCCGAGCCGCAGTAGCGGTCGAGCTGGACGCCTGGCACGCGCCAGTCCCAGCCGGCGCGCAAGGCCGCGGTCTTGGCGATGCAGCCGCTTTGCTCGCCGTAGGGCATGACGCACCCGATCAGCGCGTCCTCGATCTGGGCGGTGTCCAGGTTATTGCGCCGCTGCAGTTCCTGCATCAGCCCGGCAAGCAAATCAACCGGATTGACTTCATGCAGGCTGCCGTCGCTGCGCCCTCGGCCGCGCGGCGTGCGCAGCGCATCGAAGATCATGGCTTCATTCATGGCATGGATTCCTTTGAGTTCATAAAGTGGTTTGACTGTGCGCCGGTCAGCGCGGCGGCGGCTGCTGCAAAGCGTCGCCCGAGGCGTCGCCCAAGCCGCTGCCACCGTCGCAGTCGATGATGGCACCGGTGATGTATTTGGCGTTGTCGCTGGCCAGAAAGAGCGCCGTATCGGCGACATCGCGCACGGTGCCGTAGTCGCGCAGCGCCAGCCGAGACTTGAGCCACTGCTCGCGCTCAGGCGACGCAGCAAGGCGGGCCATGCCCTCGGTGCCGGCAATCGGCCCCGGTGAAATGGCGTTCACGCGCACCCCGGCCGGCCCCCATTCCATCGCCAGGCACTTGGTCAACATGTTGATTCCGGCCTTGGCTGCATTCGCATGCACCTGAAACAGGCTGGGATGCGTCCCGCCCGGCGCTGTGATCGAGATCAGCGAAGCGCCGGGCTTGTTCAAATGCGCAAAGCTGGCGCGCAACACATTGAAGGTGCCGATCAGATCAATGTCGATCACCGTCTTGAAGCCATTGGGCGACAGATTCGCTGCCGCCGCGTGGAAATTGCCAGCGGCACCCGAAACGACAATGTCGACCGGACCAAAAGTCTCGACCGTTTCCTTGAACACGGCATCGATCGCGTCGAAATCGCGCACATCGGCGCTGCGTCCCAGCACCGCATGGCCCGCATCAGCGATGCTCCGTGCCGCGGCCGCGATGCGATCGGGGTTGCGGCTCAAAATCGTTACCTTGGCACCAGCACGCGCGAAGTGCTGCGCAATGCCCAGATTGATGCCGCCCGACGCACCCGCCACCAACACCACCTTGCCAGCGAATGCTTGTGGCGCGAATAAATTTTGCTGAAGGGTCATGGCTGGCTCTCTGATGGTCAATTCACCGCCGTAAGAACGCAAGGAATCACGGCCTGGGATTAGCATCATCCGCGAACCGAGGGATTTCCTCGGTTTTGACGCGCATGAAGCAACTGGGAACAATTTTATTGGTTCAACCATCAATTTGTCAAGGCCAAAACCATGCCTTGCATATTGCCCATCGTCAGGACCGGTCGTCTGCGCGCTACCGACGCCTCCGTGGCACGATGGGCGTGGGAGCTTGGTGACAATGACCTTGACCGGTTGCGTTGATTGAACTGAAAAACGCCTGACATCTCAGGGAGCAGGCCGTGCTGGTGCGTGACCACGACGCGCTGCCAGCTACACAAGGGTTCCGAGTTCGTTCCCGCGCGAACTCAGGGCTTCACTTTGCGCACCCGACGCGCAGTCGGTTGCAAGGCCTGGTAGGCGGCCAACGTCGAGGCGGTCGGTTCGGCGCGAAGCATCACCTCGATGGTGTCGGCCAGGTTTTCGATGACCAGCTCACCGCTCCACGATGATTTCTTGCGCTTGGGGTTGTCTAGCGCGCCTTCGCGCGCCGCCAGGGTGGCACCCAGATGCAAACCCATGAATATCAGCCGCTGCGTGAGGATCTCCGGCGCCACGTCGGGAAGCAGCCGACGAATGTGAGCAAGGGCGCGCTTGTAGCCCCGGTTCCACCGCTTGCCGATCGCGTCGAGAAACAGATCACGGTGGTTGGTATTGAGCAGCGCGATGAAGCGCAAATAGGTCTGATCGTCGATTTCGCCCGGTGATGGGAACGCGGTTCGAATCAGCGAATCAATAATCTGGCGCAGGGTGGGCGGCGTTGACTGGCGTTCCAGTTCATCCAGAGCGGCATTGCGTCGATTGTCGATGCGCCGCGCCCCATCGACGACAAGTTCACGTACCAGCGCCTCTTTCGGGCCAAAGTGGTAATAAATTGCAGCTGCGTTGCGTTGCCCGCCGGCCGCGACGATGTCGCGCACCGTGACGCCATCAATTCCGCGCTCGGCAAACAGCCGGCATGCGACAAGCTTCAGGCGTTCGCGTGAGTCAAGCGGTGCAACGGCGGACGCTTTGCGAGTCGTTGGAATGGGTGCAGACATGGACAGTACAACTGAGTTGGGCTTCGCAAAGGAGGGGGCAAATTTTACCTTAGGCGCTGCGTCGCCCGCCTTGAGCGGCCCATCAGCTGTGCTCAATCCAGTCCGCCGCGCGACGAAACAGGCCGAGCGTCGACCGGTGCAATCGCTGTCCGATCTCGACTGGCGCCTGGCCGGCGCAAGCGCGCGCAAAACTGCCCTCAAGAATAATGCCCAGCTTGTAGCAGGCCAGTACCGCATACCAGCGGATGGCGGTCATGTCTCGCGTAGTACGCTGGGCATAGCGCTCGATCAGTTCCTCGGCGACCGGGAAGCCATCCCAGGGGTGGATACCCAGGTTGGCGTGGTGGCTGCCGTCGGGCCGCGGCCAGGTGGCAAGCATCCAGCCGAGATCGAGCAACGGGTCGCCCAAGGTGGCGAGCTCCCAATCGACCACCGCGGCCAACTCCCCCGAGTCATGGCGGAACATCACATTGGCGAGGTGAAAGTCACCGTGCAGGATACCGGGCGTGAAGTAAAGCGGGCGATGGGTTTCGAGCCAATCCGCCACCTGCTGCACCTCCGGTATGGCACCCGCGCCCGGCCAACCGGCGCAGGCAGCATAGCTCTCGAGCTGCTTGCGCCAGCGTGGCACCTGCCGTTCAAGAAAGCCGTCCGGGCGGCCAAAGTCGCTCAGACCGACTGCCGCCGGATCGATGGCGCCAAGCGCTGTAATGGCATCCACCATCGCGAAGCCCATGCGCCGGCGCACCGCCCGATCGGCGGCGTGCAGGGCCGGCAGCCCGCTACTGGTCACATTGAAACCATCGACCGGCTTCATCAGGTAGAACGCAGCACCCAGCACCTCGGTGTCGGTGCATGCCGCGATCAAGTCGGGATGGGGCACGTCGCTGCCGGCCAGGGCCGCCAGTACTTTGGCCTCACGCGCCATAGTTTCGTTGCTGTTCGCACGCAAGTGCCGGGGCGGACGCCGCAGCACGAATTCGAGCTCACCACGACGCAGTTTGAGCAAAAGGTTCTGCGTGCCACCGGCCAGCAGCGTCGCCCCCTCGATCTGGCCCCGCCCGAGTCCGCGCTCGTCCATCCAGCGCGTTAAACGTTGAAAGTCGACCAAATCGTGCCAGTCCGTGGCCTGCAAGGGATCCATACGTGCGGCCGGTGTGTCAGAGTCCGGCGGTCTTGTCCACGGGGCCGTACTTCGCCAGCGCACGGGCACGCCGCGCCGGCAGATGGTAGGCCGGGAACAGCTCGGTGGACGGTGTGACCATTTTCAACAACTCCTTGGCCAGTGTGATCTTGTGCACCTCGGTCGGACCGTCGGCCAGCCCGATGACGAAGGACGACACCAGTTGTTCGACCAGCGGCATCTCGTTGGTGAGGCCGAGCGAGCCATGGATCTGGATCGCGCGCGCCACGATGTCGTGCAACACCTTGGGCATGGCAGCCTTGACGGCGGAGATGTCCTTGCGCACCAGCTTGTAGTCGTTGTGCTTGTCGATCAGCCATGCAGTGCGCAGCACCAGCAGACGGAACTGTTCGAGCTCAATCCACGAGTCGGCGATCATGGCCTGGACCAGTTGCTTGTCGGCCAGGCGGCCGCGCTTGAGTTGGCGCGAGACCGCGCGTTCGCACATCATCGCAAAGGCCTTGCGCGCCTCGCCAATGGTGCGCATCGCGTGGTGGATGCGCCCGCCACCAAGCCGGGTCTGCGCCACGACAAAGGCATTGCCCTCGCCGCCCAGCAGGTGATCCGCCGGTACACGCACGTTGGTGTAGCGCATGTAGCCGTGGCCGTGGCCGCGGTTGTTGTACTTGCGTCCGGCCAGATGCACATCGCGCACCATCTCGAGCCCGGGGGTACCGGCCGGCACGATGAACATGGACATGCCCTTGTAGGCCGAAACATTGGGATCGGTGACCACCATGGTGATGAAGAAGGACGCGAAATTCGCGGTCGAGGCAAACCACTTCTCGCCATTGATCACCCAGTGGTCGCCGTCGCGCTCGGCGCGCGTGGTCAAAATCAGGGGGTCCGCGCCACCCTGGGGCTCGGTCATGGCAAAAGTGGACACGATTTCGTTGTCCAGCAGCGGCTCCAGATACTTCTTCTTCTGTTCCGGCGTGCCGTAGTGCGCCAGGATCTCGGCGTTGCCCGAATCAGGCGCCTGGCAGCCGAAGATGGTCGGCGCGAATACCGAACGGCCGAGGATTTCGTTCATCAGCGCCAGTTTGAGCTGGCCGTAGCCCTGGCCGCCCAGTTCCGGGCCCAGGTGGCAGGCCCACAGCTTGCGCTCGCGCACGATCTTTTGGAGCGGCTTGACCAGCCGGTTGCGCTCCGGCAGCGTCACGTCGTACGGGCTGTCGAGCAGCATATCGAGCGGCTCGATCTCGTTGCGCACAAATTCGTCAATCCAGTCGAGTTCCTTCTGGAACTCAGGGTCGGTATCAAATCCCCAGCTCATGCTTGCTTCTCCTTAAGTTGTGATGCGCGTTCAAGCGCTAAGCCCGCCATCGACGGGAATGGTGTGACCGACGACGTACGTCGCCAGCGGGGAGGCCAGGAACAGCGCGACATTGGCCATGTCTTGCGGTGTGCCGATGCGCCCCGCCGGAATGCGTGCCAGGGTTCCTTGCAGCCGCTGCGGATGATCGGTCGTGACCTTGGTCATCTTGGTCGCCACCAGGCCGGGGGCGATGCCGTTGACGCGGATGCCGTCGCCGATCCAGGCCGCGCCCAGGGAGCGCGTCAGCGACATGGCCCCAGCTTTCGATGCCGCATAGGCCGGCGTGCCGATGGCCGCCTTATAGGCACCAATGGAACTGACGATGATCATTGAACCCTGAGCAGCCTTGAGCATGGGGTGAAACAGGCTGGCACAGCTCATCAGGCTGTTCAGATTCACGTCCACCACATGACGAAAACCCTTGTCCTCGAATTCCGCGCGTCGATATTCAACCGCGCCTTGCGCCAGAACGAGCACATCAAGCCGGTCAAAGGGCGGACGAAAAGCATGGATCGCCGCGGCGTCAGATACATCAACCCGAGAGAAGTTCAGGCCTTCAAGCCGACTGCCTTCGTCGGCGCGGTAGTCCGCGGCGCTCGGCCGGGTGCCCCAGACATGCACCGTCGCGCCGGCGGCAAGAAACGATTGCGCTATGCCGTTGCCAATGCCGCTGGTGCCGCCAACGACCAACACATTCTTGCCGTCGTATCTCAGGATGTCGTTCATGCAATTATTCCAATTAATACAAATGACTTATTGTAGAAAACAGACTCCACCGAGTCAATAGATATTTAATGGCTATTTAGTGATTGCCAAATGGTTGGTGCAAGGCGTCAGATGACACGGCTCGTGCGTCCGGCCCAATAGCGGTCACGCAGAACGCGCTTGAAGAGCTTGCCCGACTCCGTGCGCGGCAATTGGGCCTCGAAGTCGATGCTGCGTGGACACTTGACGGCCGCGAGATGCTGGCGGCAGTAGGCGATCAATTCGGCCTCAAGCTCCTTGCTCGCCAAGGCCATGTCCACCAGTTGCACAACCGCCTTGACCTCTTCGCCAAACTCCTCGTTGGGCACGCCGAAGACGGCGACATCCATCACCTTGGGGTGCATGGTGAGCACGTTCTCCGCCTCTTGCGGGTATATGTTGACTCCGCCCGAAATGATCATGTAGGCCTTGCGGTCGGTCAGGTACAAATAGCCCTCGGCATCCAGATAGCCCACATCGCCCAGAGTGGACCAGCCTTGCTCGTTGAACACCTGGCTGGTCTTGACAGGATCGTTGTGATAGACGAAGCGGCGGGTATTGGCGAAGTAGACACCACCCGGCTCGCCGGCGGGCAACAGCTGGCCTTCCTCGTCCACGATGCGAATGTCCCCCACGAGTGCGCGACCGACCGAGCCCTTGTGCGTGAGCCATTCGTCCGATCCGATCAAGGTGCAGCCGTTGCCCTCGGAGCCGCTGTACTGTTCCACAATGCAGGGACCCCACCATTCAATCATTTGCTCCTTGACGGAAACCGGGCAGGGCGCGGCGGCGTGCAGGGCGCATTTCAGCGACGAAAGATCGTGGCGCGCGCGCACCGCCGGCGGGAGCTTGAGCATGCGCACGAACATCGTCGGCACCAGTTGCGTGTGCGTCGCCCGGTAACGCTCGATCAGGGCCAGGAACTGCTCCGGATCAAACTTTTCCATCACGATCACGGTGCCGCCCGCACGCATCACGGCGGTGCTGAAACCCAGCGGCGCGGAGTGGTACAGCGGCGCGGGCGACAGGTAAATGGTGTCGGCGTCGTAGCCCAGGCTGCGGATGAACACCTCCATGATGGGAACGATGGCCTCGATCGGGTTATTGGCAAACGGCACCAGGATACCCTTGGGCTGCCCCGTCGTGCCCGACGAATACATCATGTGATGGCCACCGACCTCATCGATGATCGGCGTGGTCGGCTGGCTGCCGGCGGCCTGGCTCCAGGACGTGTAGCCGTCGATCTCGTCATCGACCGTGAAAAAGTGCGCCACCCCGGCACACAGTGCCGGCAGTTCCCGCGCCACCGCACGCTGCGCCGCGGACGACACGACCACGCGCGCGCCGCAGTCGTTGACGATGTAGGCCGCCTCGCCAACGGTCAGGTGGGTGCTGATCATGGTGAAGTACAGGCCCGAGCGCATGGCGGCCCAGTACACCTCATAGAAACGAACCTGGTTTTCCATCAGTACCGCGATGTGGTCGCCCGGTCGAAGGCCGCTGGCGCGCAGCAATTGCGCGCCCTGGTTGGAACGCGACTCCAGTTGTGCGTAAGTCAGCAAATCGCCTGACCCGGCCATGATGAAGGCCGGTTTGTCGGGGTGATGACGGGCGTGGATCGAAGGGTGGGACATGGCAGTTTGATATGTAAGTTGCAAGGGAAGGAAAGAATTTGGAATTTACGATGACTTGACTATCCATGGCACTGGTGGGTGCAGGATGCGCTGGAAACTGAAGCCGCCATCCAGAGCATCGCGGATTTTGTGTTAACCCATACCCGCTGAGCAAGCCGCTCATTTGCGGGCAGCGCGGCAAGTCCCGGTGCCCGCAAAGCGCAGCCTTATCCTGCAATAGGCGAACCCTGGGCCAAGTGAAGAATCTCCAGCATGTCCTCCAAGCGCTTGATCGGCCGCGGGTTGGTCCGACCCCAAATATCGCGCAGCGCATAGTCGGCGATCTGGGCGAATTTTTCCTCGGGCACCCCCACTTCCGACAAGGTGCGCGGCATGCCCAACGAACGAATGAGGCGGTCCAGCACTTGATGGGCCGGCTCGCCAGCCGCGCCCAGGCATTCGCTGATGCGCTCCTGCCGCTGCGGGACAGCTTGCGCATTCCAGAGCTGGACATACGGAGCCATGACACAGGAGGTATGGCCATGCGGCACCTGGCAGTAGCCACCCAGGGCATGACCAATCGCGTGGCTGGCGCCCATGGGTACGCCGCTGATCAGGGGCAGGATCGACATCCAGGCCCCCACCTGGCATTTGAGCCTGGCTTCCAGGTCGTGCGGCTGCGCCTTGACCAAGGGCAGGGCCGCGCCAAGAAGACGCAAGCCACCGGCCGCCAGACCGTCGGCAAAATCGTTTGACTGGAGCGAGGCGAGCGTTTCGACCGCATGGTCCACCGCCCGCACGCCGGTGGACAACCAAAGCCACGGCGGCGTGTGCACGGTAATGGCCGGGTCGAGAATGACGCACGCGGGCGTCATGCGCGCGTGCGTGAAACCTTGTTTCTGTCCCAGCGCTTCGTCGGTGACACCCGAGGTGGGATTGAACTCGCCAGCCGAGAGCGTGGTTGGAACGCAGACGACGCGAATGTTCGGCGCACCGTCGGGCAAGGGTCGCACGGCAGCGGGCGCGTCACGCCGAATGCGCAGGGCATTCAAATCCTCCATCGAGCGCACGTCGTACATCAGGCACAACGCGAGAATCTTTCCCGCGTCGGCGATCGAGCCGCCGCCCACGGCGACGACCAGATCCGCCCTCGCCTCCTGGGCTGCATGCACGGCCGTCAGCAGATCGGTCTTGGGAACATGCGCGCGAATGCCGTGATGGGTGGCCGCGTGGCGAGGCCCCAGGGCGCGCCGAATTTTCTCGATTTCGTCGGTCTGGGTGTTCAGGTGTTGGCTGACCAGCAAGAAGACGCGCTGGGCATTGTGGCGCTCGGCTTCCCGCGCGACCGCGTCCGTGGCAGGGTGGCCCAGCGTGACGCGTTCCACGGCACTGCCCAAAATTTCGCTTGCTTTGATAGTCATCGGTTCACTCTCTTGGTACAGCTTTACTCAGACATGGAGCCGGTACTCGCCGCCGGCGCGCACCAGCCAACCCGCGGTGGGTCCACCAAAATGCGTTCCAATGATGAGCGTCTGGGTATCGGCGAATTCCGCAAAAAAAGCCTTCCTGGTCTCGCAAGAGGCATTGCGGTCTGTATCGAAGGCCGACGACCATTGCGGCCGCGCGATCTGACACGGGTGGTGCATCATGTCGCCGGTGATGATGGCGCGTTCGCCCTTCGATTCGATGACGACACTCACATGGCCCGGCGTATGGCCCGGAGTCGGGATGAGCCTGATTCCGGGCGCGATCTGTGCATCGGTTTCGACCAGCGTCGCCAGGCCGGCATCGACGATGGGCTTGACGGAATCCAGGTAGGTCGCCTGCAAATCCATCATGTCCTTGCGGAACTGCGAATCCGCCGCTCGGGCCGTCGTTCGCTCGATCTCGTCCGACCAATGCGCCAGTTCGCGGCGCGCCATGTAATATTTCGCATTCGGAAAGGTCGCCACCCAGCGCCCGTTTTCGAGCATGGTGTTCCAGCCGACATGGTCGACGTGAAGATGCGTGCAGAGCACGCCGTCCACGCTGCCGCGCGGCCAGCCCGCGTCCTCCAGACGTTCGAGAAAATTGGAAGTGAGCTTGTTCCAGCGCGCGAAGGCACGCGTCTTGTCATTGCCCACGCAGGTGTCCACGATGACCCGCGTGTCGGGCGTCTGCACGAGCAGCGCATGCACGCCCATGCGCAAATGACCTTCCTCGGTCGCAAAGTCGGGGATGAGCCAGGGAATTTGCTTGATCGCCTCCGGCCAGGCATCGGGCAATCCCGATTTTTCACCGCCGTTCGGATGGGCCATTTCCATCTCCACCACCTTGGTGATGGTGATATCGCCGACTTGCCACATCAGATTCGCCATGCCATCTCTCCTGTTGATAAAGTGGTTCAGCGCGCAGGGCGCTTCATGTCGCAGGAGGTAGGCTGCGACGCTACATAGGTATCGATTTTCTGGTTGGTCTTCCAGCCATAGATTGGCTTCTCCTGGGCGTACTTCACGTCCTTACCGTTGACCTTGGTCCAGGTCGACACAAAGAGCGGCTGCTGGATTTGGTGATCGCTCTCGCGCATCTCCACTTCACCAGCGAGGCTCGCAAACTTCATGCCCTCCATCGCCAACGCCACCTCGACCGAGTCGGTGGACTTGGCCGCCACGATCCCGCCGCGCAACAGGCTCACGGTATTCATGATGCTCACCGCATGGAAGTCCTCGTCGTGGTTCTTCTTCATGTATTCGGTGTATTGCACGCCGGGAAAGCCCGCGACATTGGGGTGAAACTTCTCATTGGTCAAACTGGGTTCTCCATAGCGTAGTTGATGAACACCAATTCGCGCCCGGGTTGCGTTCGTTGTACCAGCAGCGCCGGAATGATGGAACGAATTTTCACGGTGCATCCTTGAAGATAATGCGATTCAGGGTGTGAGTCAGGCGGGCGAAGTCAGTCACGAACAAGCGCTGCGGCGGTGGCCATCTCGTTTGCGACGTAACGGCCATGAGCGTCCTGCAGGTCCATGGCGAGGTCGGGCTCCAAGCCATCCCCCATTTGCAGCAACTGCATCACGTACCAGCTCTGCATTAAGGCACTCAGCGGCTTGCCACCGCGGCTTTGCGGGCCGGCATCTTCCTGAATGAACTTGCGCTCGTGGGAGGGCAACTCCCTGATTTCACCGCTCAGCAACGCAGCGGCCGACTCGGGCGCGTTGATCAACGGCCGGCCCAGTCCCACCACGTCCATGGCGGCGCCTTCGAGGGCCGCCGTCATAGCGGCGCGCGAGCGAAAGCCGCCGGTGACCATCAGCGGTCCAGGGAAGGCCGGACGCAGCAACGCGGCTTGCTCCAGGAAGTAGGCCTCGCGGCGCAGTGTGCTGTCGCCTTGGGTCACCCCAAGCATGCTCGCCTGCTCGTAGGTGCCGCCAGAAAGTTCAAGCAGATCGACCCCATCCTGGCGCAGCCAGCGCACGACCTGCAGGCACTCCTCGGGCGAAAAGCCGCCTTGCTGAAAGTCCGATGAATTGAGCTTCACCGACACCGGGAAGTCGGCGCCCACGGCGGTGCGCACCGATTGCACGATGGCGCGCAACAGCCGGGCCCGGTTTTCCAGCGCGCCGCCCCAGGCATCCTCGCGCCGGTTGGCCAGTGGATTGAGGAACTGCGAGATCAGGTAGCCATGCGCGGCATGCACTTGCACGCCGGTGAAACCGGTGTCGCGGGCGATGCGCGCCACGCGTGTAAAACGCGCAATCACATCCTGAATGTCCGCTTCTGTCATGGGCTGTGGGCGCGCAAAGCCGGGACGGTTGAGCGCGACGGCCGAGGGCGCCAGCGCCACCGGGCTGACAAATGCCGGGGCCTGGCGCCCCGGGTGATTGATCTGCATCCAGAGGTGGTTCAGGCCGGGCCCCAAGCCGGCGGCGGCATAGGCGCGCAAGGCGTCCAGGCCACCGTTGCCATCGATCACAACATTGCCCGGCCGCTCCAGGTAGCGGCGGTCCACTTGCACATTGCCAGTGATGAGCAGCCCGGCCCCACCCTGCGCCCAGCGCCGGTACAAGCGGCAGTGGCGCTCGGTGGCACGGTTGTGGGCGTCGGCCAGACCTTCGGTCAGGGCCGCTTTGGCCAGGCGGTTGGGCAGCACCGCGCCGCAGGGCAGTGTGAGCGCGGATTCGATCACGGTTGGGCTCCTCAAGCACTCACGTTGGACGGTACGGCCTTGTCGCTCCAATGAAGCTTGAGGCCGGGTTGCGCCCACGCCACCCTGGCCAGCCGGCCCGTGAGCGACAGCGTGATGTAGGCGGTCTTCATGTCGGCGCCGCCAAAGCAAATATTGGTGGTCAGGCTGTCGGGCATCGCAATGTGCTCGACCGAACGTCCGTCCGGCGCGACCACGGTGATGCCGCCGTGGTGCAGCGTGGCCACACAAACATTGCCGGCGGCGTCAACCGCCAGCGAATCCAGCATCTGGCCGTCGGTCAGACGCGCCAACCGTGTGCCGCCGTGCCGCCCGGCGACACTTCCCGGCACGACCTGGCCCGGACCCTCGAGATCGAAGGCCCAGACCCGTGCCGGACCCGATTCCGCCACATAGAGCTTGTCACCCGCCGGCGACAGACCAATGCCGTTTGGCGTAATCATGGGGGAAATGAGCTCACGGATCTCGCTGCCGTCGATCTTCGCGTAGTAAACGGCGCCCGGGTCCATCTCGTTCGGACGTTGCTTGCCCATGTCGGTGAACCAGAAGCCGCCAGCCGCATCAAACACGATGTCGTTCGGTCCGCGCAAGGGGCCGTTCGGCCCTTGGGTGTAGAGCACCCGCACTTGGCCGGTCCGCAGATCGATGCGCTCGATACGCCCGCCCGAATAATCGGCTGGCTGCATGCCCGGCATCAGGCCGCCCTCGGGCGTGGTGTGCCACATCATGCCGCCGTTGTTGCACAGATAGGCCGCGCCGTCGGGACCTATGGCCAGCCCGTTGGGCCCGCCCCCCGGTCGCGCCACCACGACTTTGCGCCCGTCCGGGAACACACGCGACACCAGCCCGGCCGCCACCTCCACCAGCAACACCGACCCATCCGCCAGCGCCACCGGCCCCTCGGGAAAGCGCAAACCCTCACACACGATATCCATCATTTCCGCCATCACTTTTTCTCCTGGTTGCAGCGCCTGCACGCGACGCGATCAATGAAACCTATGCACCCTTCGACCGCGCGCAGAGAGCAGCATTGACCCTTCAATCCCCGCGACCACCGCCTGCCCGGCGTGCATCAGCTCAGGCATTGCGCGCCATCAGGCCGCCATCGACCGGAATCGTGACACCGGTGATAAAGGACGCGGCGGGCAGACACAGGCTGAGCGTCATGTGGGCCACCTCTTCCGGTTCGCCATAGCGGCGCAGGGCGGTGCGGCGTTTGGCGTAGACCTCGCGGTCCTGATCTGAAATGCGGCTCGTCATGGCGGTTGAGATCGGGCCCGGGCAGATGCAATTGACCGTGATGCCGTCACGACCCAGCTCGACCGCGAGCGCGCGCGTCAGCCCGGTGACGCCGGCCTTGGCGGCCGCATAGATGCTGTTCAACGAGGTCGCGCCCAGCGCCTCTGTGGAGGCGATATTCACAACGCGCGGCGCCTTGGAGCGCCGCAGATGCGGCAGCGCGGCCCGAATAATTCGCTGATGCGAAGTCACCAGCACCGCATGCAGCCGCTGCCAAGTGGTGTCATAGTCGGGGTCGTCGATGGCACGGAAGCCCCCGACGCCAGCATTGTTGACCACGATGTCCAGGCCGCCGAAGCACTCGGCCACCGCTTTAACCACCGACTCGATCTGTGCCGCGTCGGCGACGTCGAAACCCCAGGCCCGCGCGCTGCCGCCGGCGGCGATGATCTCGTCCGCCACCGCCCGGGCGCCGGCTTCATCCCGGTCGGTGACGGCGACATGCGCGCCTTCGCTGCCAAACAAGAGGGCCGTCGCGCGCCCCATCCCGCTGGCCGCGCCCGTGACGAGCGCAACTTCGCCCGCAATTGACCGTGAATACTCCATCTTGCTTTATCCTCAGTGGTTGGTGAATCAAGCCGAAAAGATCCGGACAGGTCACGCATGCTCATGCGTTATTTATCCCATGGCTCAGCAAATAAGTCAATAGGCTTAACCATAACAAGTGGGTCAAAAGAGATCGCCAGACCTGGTCAGAAAAAAGGGCTCAACCCTGGAAATCAATCGGGCAATCAACTTGCTCGGATTGAACGTCGTCAACGAGTTGTAATGTGCCCGCATCAAGGCAGATGCGCCGTGACCCAATGTGTTGATCCACCTGAATCTGTCGGCTTGATTGATCGGCCTGGCCGACCGCACCCGTGCCCACCAAGACCTTGATTCGCCTAGCTCGATAGGGCGAAGTTCACGCCGGTCAATTGTTCACTGAGTCTCCACAAGCGGTCCGCCGCCGTCGGATCGCTCGCCCAGGGGCGCACCCCGCCCGGCAGCTTCTTGTCGGCATCGACGCCCTGGGCAATGTCGCAGTCCTCGCAGTACACACCGCCCATGCCGTCAAGCTGCGCACTGGTTAAGCACCAGACGCCGGTAGCAGCACCTTGCGCCACCGTTTTGTACACCGCCGTCGTGGGCTGCCCGTTGGCGTCGGGTTTGCGCATGGCATTGAGTTCGGCCTCGGACAGATGGCGACTCAGATCGGTGAAGATGCTGCCTGGATGAGAGGAGAACGCACGCACGCCATGCGCCGCCGCGCGCATGTCCAGCCCAAGCGCGAACAGCGCGTTGGCAGTCTTGGACTGGCCGTAGGCTTTCCACTTGTCATAGGGCCGGCGCTCGAAATGCGGATCGTCGAAATCCACCGGGCTGGCGCGATGCGCCCCCGAGGACATGCTGACCACGCGCGCGCCGCCCGCCTGCTTCAATGCGGGCCACAGGCCGGCCGTGAGGCGAAAGTGCCCGAGGTGGTTGACCGCGAACTGCACCTCGTGACCCTTCGCGGTGCGCCTCAGCGGCGCGGCCATCACGCCCGCGTTATTGAGCAACAGGTGAACCGCCTGCCCCGAGGCGATGATGCGCCGGGCGAAGGCATCGATGGATTCGGCGTGCTCCAGATCGAGCGCTTCCACGGTCACGCGCGGCAGGCCTTCCAGGGCGGCGAGCGCCAGCGCGGGGTTTCGCACGGCGGCAATGACCGTGGCGCCGGCACGGGACAGGGCGCGTACCGCCTCGCGGCCCAGACCGGCGCCACCGCCGGTCACGATGGCGACGCGACCAAGAAGATTGCGTCCGGTCAGGACCTCGTCAGCGGTGGAGGCATGGCCGAAACCCGAGGGAAGCGGACGCTGTGGGGTTCTCATGTTCGGGCGGGTCCTTGTTGACGGTGCTAAACGATCACGCGGGTCCAGCGTGCTCTAGCCTTTAGCATACACTAAATTGGTTCAACCTTTACCTAGATTACACTGAGTGGTCACGCATCCAATTACCCAGCAAAAGGAAATCAGATGGACTTCGAACTAAGCCCTGAACAGCACGCCTTCCGCGACGAGGTGCGCGCTTTCATCCAGACCAGGCTGCCGGCCAGCATCCAGGAACGGCTGCGACTGGGCTATCCTCCAACCAAGCAGGACATCGTTACCTGGCAGCGCATTCTGAACGAGCGGGGCTGGGCGGCGCCGAGCTGGCCACGGGAGTTCGGGGGCGCGGAGCTCGGACAGATGGAGCGACTCATCTTGCTCGACGAGATGTACCGGGCATCCGCGCCCTTGCCGCAGTTGATGAACGTCGTCCTGCTCGGCCCGGTGCTGATGAAATTCGGAACCCCGGCGCAGCGCGACTACTTCCTGCCCAAGCTGGTCAACCTGGACCTCTGGTTCTGCCAGGGTTTCTCCGAGCCAGGCGCTGGCTCGGACCTGGCTGCGCTGCGCACCGCGGCCAAGCGCGAGGGCAACCACTACGTCGTCAACGGTCAGAAAATCTGGACATCCAACGCACACCAGTCAGATTGGGTCTTCGCCCTGGTGCGCACCAGCACCGAGGCACGCAAGCAGGAAGGCATTTCTTTCCTGCTGATCGACTTGAAGACACCAGGCATCACCATCCGCCCGATCCGCTCCATTGATCATGACCACATCCTCAATGAGGTGTTCTTCGACGACGTGCGGGTACCGGTTGAGAACCTCGTGGGCGAGGAGAACAAAGGTTGGTCCTGCGCCAAGTTTCTGCTGGGCAACGAACGCACCGGCATCGCCAATGTCGGCCTGTGCCGTGAACGCCTGGGCTACGCACGCGAGCTGGCAACGCGCTACACGCAGGGGGGCAAGCCCCTCATCGAAGATCCCAAGCTGCGCGGCGAGCTGGCCGTGCTCGACGCGGAACTGCGCGCGCTGGAGCTGACGAACTGGCGCTTCCTTCTCACCGACAGCGCGCAGCAGGCGCTACCGGCCTTCGCGTCGGTACTCAAGATCAAGGGCACGGAACTGCAGCAGGACATCGCCGCGCTGCTGGCGCGCCTGGCGGGGCCGCAAGGGCTGGAATTGCGATCCGGCGACGACCGGACCCACGGCCCGCTGACGGCGCGCTATTTCCACTCACGCGCCGCCAGCATCTACGGTGGAACCACCGAGGTGCAAAAAGACATCCTGGCCAAGGCCATCGTTGGCTAACAAGGAGAGAACATGAACTTCGAACTGAATGAAGAGCAACGCGCGCTGCGCGACAGCGTGGCTCGCTTGCTGGCGGACCACTACGGCTTCGAGCAGCGACGCGCCATCGCGGCCAGCGCCGAGGGCCACAGCCCCGCCGTGTGGCGGCAACTGGTCGCATTGGGCATCACCGCGCTACCGATCGCCCCGGCGCATGGCGGCTTTGGCGGCGGCGCCGTCGACCTGATGCCCGTGATGCAGGAATTCGGTCGCGCCCTCTTGCTGGAGCCGTTCCTCGCCTCCAGCGTGCTCGGCGCCACGGCGCTCAGGCTGGCTGCGGATGACGCAACCCAGCAGCGCATTTTGCCGTCGCTGGCGGTGGGCGAAACACTGCTGGCCTGGGCGCACGACGAAGCCGGGGCCCGCCACGCGCCGTACTGGCTGGAAACCAAGGCCACGGCGCAGGAGAGCGGCTGGGTGCTTGACGGCGCCAAGCTCAACGTGCTGCATGCCGCCGCGGCCCAGCACCATGTGGTCAGCGCGCGGGTGTCCGGGGCGCCGGGCGACCGCGAGGGGCGCGCCCTGTTTCTCGTCGACGCGCGGGCAAGCGGTCTGCAATTGCGCAGCCACCGCTTGTACGACGACACGCCGGCGGGTGAATTGCGCTTGCAGAATGTGGCGGCCTTGCCGCTGGGCGACCCAGGCGATTCCGCCAAGGCACGGGCAGCGATCGAAGGCACGCTGGCCGTGGGTATCGCCGCTGTTTGCGCCGACATGGTGGGTGCCATGGAGGCGGCCTATGCACTGGCCGTGAACTACCTGAACACACGCCAGCAGTTTGGCCGATTCATTGGCGAGAACCAGGCGTTGCGCCACCGCGCCGCCGAAATGCTGGTCAGCCTGGAGGTCAGCCGCAGCATGGCGATCGCCGCTGCCATGGCGGCGGACCGGCCCGATGCCGAGGACTCGGGCGCCGACCTGCATCGCGCCAAGCTGGTGATCGGTCGCCACGCTCGCACACTGTGCCAAGCGGCCATCCAGCTCCACGGCGGCATCGGCGTGACGGAGGAATACGCGGTGGGGCATTACTTGCGCCGCATCCATGTGCTGGACCAGATGTTCGGTGACTGCGACGCGCACGGCGCCCGCCTGGCGGAGCTGCTATGACAGCGTCGCCCAACTTCGAAACCTTGCTCTGGCAACGCAGCGGGCCGGTGCTGACCCTGACCCTGAACCGGCCCCAGGCAATGAACGCGATGACGAAAACCATGCGGCGTGAGTTATGCCATGCGCTGGATCTGGCGGATGCCGACGACGCGGTACGCGCCGTCGTTTTCACGGGCAACGGCCGCGCGTTTTGCGCCGGCTTCGATCTGTCAGGCGGCGCCGAGTCTTTCGACCCCGCGCACCAGCCAGCCGAGGAAGACCCCGGGCGCGATGGGGGTGGCATGCTGGCGCTGCGCCTGTTCGCCAGCAAGAAGCCACTGATCGCGGCCGTCAATGGCGCGGCGGTGGGCATAGGCGCATCAATGCTGCTACCGATGGACATTCGCATCGCCAGCACCGAGGCGCGTATCGGCTTCGTTTTCGCGCGTCGCGGGATCGTTCCCGACGCCTGCGCCAGCTGGTTTTTGCCGCGCGTGGTCGGCATTTCCCGTGCGCTCGAATGGAGCCTGTCCGGCCGCCTGCTGCCGGCCGCCGAGGCCGCCGCCGGCGGCCTGCTGCGCGAGGTCTGTGCACCCGAACAATTGCTGGAGCGCGCGCAGGCCTTGGCGCACGAAATCGTGGACCACGCCGCGCCGGTTTCGGTGGCGCTGACGCGTCAGATGATGTGGCGCATGCTCGGCGCCGACCACCCCATGCAGGCCAATCGCATCGAAAGCGAGGCGATCGCCGACCGCGGCGCCTCGGCCGACGCACGCGAGGGCGTGGCATCGTTCCTCGAGAAACGCGCGCCACAATTTAGCTGCCGCGTGAGCACGGACATGCCCGCGGCCTATCCATGGTGGCAGGATCCGGGCTACCGGCCGTGAGCCGCGCGCGACACGGCCCGTTGCGGGGGTCCTCGGCAGGGACGGCTTCCCCCGATCGGCCTGCCGAGATACCCTCGCTTGCGGACCGCCCCATCTGCGTTTATTATCTATTGGTCTAACCATTGCGTTAAATATTTGATGTTTTCCTGCGCGAAAACATCGCTCCACCAGAGAATCAAGCTTATGACTTCCGCTTTAATATACCTTGATGAGCACGCCATCGAACGTGAGACCGTCTTGCTACAAGCCCGCCGTGCGGCGCGCGGTTTCGACAAGCTGGGCGTGCAGGAAGGCGACATCGTCGCGCTGCTGCTGCGCAACGACTTTGCCTTCTTCGAGGCGCAACAAGCGGCGGCGATGGTTGGGGCCTATTGTGTACCCATCAACTGGCATGGCAAGGCCGAGGAAGTGCGCTACGTCCTGGACGACGCGCGCCCGAAGGTGCTGGTCGCCCACGCCGACCTGCTGGCACCCTTGCGTGACCAGATTCCCGCCGGGTTGAAGGTGTTGGTGGTGCCGACTCCGCCCCAGATCCAACGCCACTACCACCTCACCACCGAACAGGCCCAACCGGCCGCTGGCGACACGGTGTGGCCCGACTGGTGCGCCGGCTTCGAGCCCTGGAGCGATGCGCCCAAGCGCAGTCGCGCCACCATGATCTACACCTCCGGCACGACCGGGCACCCCAAGGGGGTCAAGCGGGAAGCCGCCACGCCGGAACAGTCGGCCGCCTACATGGAGATGCTGCAGCGCGTCTACGGCCTGAAACCCGGCGTGCGTGCGCTGGTGGCCGGGCCGTTGTACCACGCCTCGCCCAATGCCTATGGCCGCCAGGCGCTGCCCAATGCCGAGGTGCTGGTGCTGCAGTCCAAGTTCGACCCGGAAGAAACGCTGGCCATGATAGACAAGCACCGCATCACCCATGCCGTGATGGTGCCGACCATGTTCGTGCGCCTGCTCAAGCTGCCGGCCGAGGTGCGCGCACGCTATGACGTCAGTTCCTTGCAGTGGGTCACACACACCGGTGCGCCCTGCTCCGTCGACGTAAAGAAGGCGCTGATGGCCTGGTGGGGGCCGGTGGTCTACGAGACCTATGGCGGAACGGAAGTCGGCACCGCCACGCTGGCCACCCCCGAAGATGCACGGGCCTACCCCGGCAGCGTCGGCGTGCCCACGCCGGGCACGCGCATCGCGTTCTATGGCGAGGACGGCAAGCAGCTCCCGCTGGGTGAAATCGGCGAGATCTACATGCGGGTGCCGGCCTACGCCGACTTCACCTACCTAAACAACGAGAGCAAGCGCAGCGGCGTGGAACGGGACGGATTGATCAGCGTGGGCGACGTCGGCTACCTGAAGGACGGCCATCTCTACCTGTGCGACCGGCGCTCCGACATGGTGATCTCCGCGGGCGTGAACATCTACCCGGCGGAAATTGAGATGGTGCTGCTGCAATGCCCCGGCGTGCATGACTGCGCGGTGTTCGGCATCCCGGATGATGATCTGGGCGAGTCACTGGCCGCCGCGGTGGAGACCATGCCAGGCGTCACGCTCACGGCCCAGCAGATCAAGGACTACCTCGGCGAGCACCTGGCCAAGTACAAACTACCACGCCGGGTGGACTTCCACGCCAGCCTGCCGCGCGAAGACAGCGGCAAGATCTTCAAGCGCCGCCTGCGCGACCCCTTCTGGCAGGCCGCCGGACGCAGCATCTAGGAAAGCAAGGGAAGAACCAACCAATGAAAACCGACGACGTCGCCGTCGCGCTCAGCGCCGCCCTGAACCGCCACGGCCAACTGCGCGGCACGGTGCAAAACCTCAAGCGCCTGACGGGTGGCGCCACCAAACAGACCTGGGCTTTTGACCTCGTCGGCGAGGGACAAACGCAGCCACTGATCCTGCAGCAGACTCCGGCGGCGGTGGCAACGGCCAACCGCGCGCCCAAGCTCAGCGCCGAGCAGGACGCGCTGCTCATGATGGCCGCGCGCGCCGGTGGCGTGCCCGCCCCCGTGGTGCGCGTCATTTTGCAGCCCGAGGACGGCCTGGGCGGCGGCTATGTCACCGAACGCGTCGAGGGCGAGACCCTGGGTCGGCGCATTGTGCAAGACGATGCCTTCGCCGCGGCGCGTGCGAACATGGCAAGCCAATGCGGCGCGATCCTGGCCGCGATCCACCGCCTGCCGACCGCGGAGCTGCCGTTTCTGGCCACGCTGTCACCGGCCGACGAACTGGCCATCTACGGCGGATTGTTGACGCCGTACCAACTCCAGCACCCCGCGCTGGCCTACGCGCTGCGCTGGGTGCAGGATCATTTGCCCGGCACCTGGAAACCGGCCTTGGTACATGCCGACTTTCGCACCGGCAACCTGATCGTGGGCCCCGAGGGCGTGCGTTGCGTGCTGGACTGGGAGATCGCACGCATCGGCGACCCGATGCAGGATTTGGGCGTGTTGTGCATGCGCACCTGGGGCTTTAGCGGCGCCTTGCCGGTGGGCGGCTTTGGCCGGCGCGAAGACCTGTATGCGGCCTACGAAGCCGGCGGCGGCGCGTCCGTGGATCCCGAACGGGTGCGTTTCTGGGAGGCTTTTTCCAATCTCAAATGGGCCATCAGTTGCGTGCGTCGCGGCCTGGCCACCAAGTCCGATGGCCGAGCGGCCGGCGTCGAAATGTGCGCCATCGGCCGTCGCCTCGAAGAGCCGCTGTGGGACTTTTTCGCGCTGCTCGAAACTACCGCAGGAGGCCACTGAGATGACTACTTTCGTTCCCGACGCCGCCACGTTGCTGCAAGCCACCACCGACTATTTCGAGCAGGAACTGCTGCCGACGCTGGAGGGGTATCACCGCTTCCAGACCCGCGTGAGCATCAACGTGCTGCGCACGGTGCTGCGCGAACTGCAGCAGCGCAGCGCACTTGAGAGTAAGGAGCGACAACGTCTGGTCCAGTTGCTGGGACACGAGGGCGAGCTGACCGTACTGAACGCCGAACTGGCCACGGCGATCGCCGCAGGCAGTCTGCCGCTGAACTCGGGCGGCCTGCTTGAGCACCTGCGCCTAACGCTGCGCGACACGCTGGCCATCAATAATCCAAAATGGATCGTCTCCGATCCAAAATCCACCACTCCGACAGGACACTGAGATGCAATGCACACACACACACCATGGGGCCTGCCGCGCATGCAGGCCGGGGGACTGACACGATGGCCGAACGCCCTGTTCTTCCCCCTCACCAGGCGCGCCCGGCCGGTGCCGCCACGGCACTGGCCGGCCTGCGCGTGATCGACTTCAGCCACTTCGTTGCCGGGCCTTACTGCACGCTGATCCTGGGTGACTTCGGCGCCGACGTGTTGAAAATTGAAAACCCGGTGGTAGGCGACAACATCCGCTTGCACCGGCCCCCGGCCTTGGGCGGCGAAGGCGCCGCCTACCTGTGGACCAACCGCAACAAACGCGGCCTGGCACTGGATGTAAGCCTGCCGGCGGGACGCGATATCGCGCTGGCCCTGATCGATCAGGCCGACGTGCTGGTCGAGAATTTTTCGACCGGAGTGATGGACCGCCTGGGTCTGGGCTACGCCGAGCTTTCGGCGCGCAATCCGCGCCTGATCTACTGCTCGATCTCCGCCGCGGGACGTGACGGCGCCATGGCGCAGCGCATGGGGTTCGATCCGATTGCTCAGGCGGAAAGCGGTTTCATGGCGATCAACGGCCATCCGGACAGCGACGGTGTGGTGGCCGGCGCGCCCATCATGGACATCACCACCGGGATGATGGCCAGCAACGCCATTCTGGCGGCCTTGGCCGCGCGCGAGCGTCTGGGCCAGGGGCAGTACATCGAAATCGCGATGTTCGACCAGGCGGCGCAGTTGGTCAGCTACCGGGCCATCGGCTACCTGGCCACCGGCATCGAGCCGCCACGGGTGGGCAACATGGGTCGCGCCAACACCCCGGTGGGGGTCTATCCGACCGCCACCGGACCGATCTACCTATGCTGCGCCAACGAGCGCACCTATCGCCGACTCGCGCTGGATGTTTTTGGCCGAGCCGATTTGGCCGACGGTCCGGAGTACGCCAACCTCGCGGCGCGCTTGGCCAACTTTGATGGTTTCAACGACATCGTGCGCGCCATCCTGGCGACAAACACACGCGATCATTGGATCGATAAAATGCGCGCCGCTGGCGTACCCGTCGGGGCAGTGGCGACGATTGCCGAAGCCTTCTCCGGCGCGGACATGCGCGAACGCGGCCTGCTTAGTGAAATCCCGCACCCCACCGCGGGCACCGTGCCCAATGTGGCGCCGCCCTATCGCCTTAGCCTCACGCCGGTGGTCGATCCGGTGGCGGCGCCGACGCTGGGCCAGCACACCAGGGAAGTGCTGCACTCGCTGCTCAAGCTAGACGACGCGGCATTGGCCGAGTTGGCGCTGAGCGGGGCGCTGGGCGAGCCCGCGCGGGGCGCGGCACAGGCGGTTCAAACATGAGGGCGGTGCTGCTAGCAACCAACGGGTTTGCACACCACACCGGACCCGTGTTCCGCGTCGCTGGCGAGGAGGGTTACCGCTTCCGGCTGCAACTGGACACCCATCACGTGAACTTTGCCGGACGCTTCCACGGCGGCATGGTGCTGACGCTGCTCTCCATCTCCATGGGGCAGGTCGCGGCGGAATTGGCGGCCCGCGCCGCACCCGGGTCCACGGCGCCGCTGCTGTCGCTCAACAGCGAGTTCGTGGGCTCGGTTGAAACCGGCGCCCAGGTCATCGCGGAAGTCAGCGTGACCCGGGCCACCCGCTCGGTCTTGTTCTTGAGCTGTCGCCTTTTCGCCAACGAGACGCTGCTGACCAACGCCAGCGCCATTTACAAAATTGAGGCCCCCGCCGCGGCCGTTGATGTCGTCGAGTCGGTCGCCTCGGAGCGTTGGGAGCCGGACGCGGCGGATGGCTGGACGCGCGTGCAAACCAAGGATCCGTTTGGATTGCACGTCGGTCCGCTGTTCGAGCGCGGCCTGGACGAGGGCGCGCATGTGATCCGCTTTACGGTCGATGACCACCTGCTTGATCAGCATGGTCTGGGCTCGGTGCATGATGGCATGCTGCTGTTTATGGCCGACCTGTTCACCGGCCGGGCGGCAGTGCGCGCGTCTGACCGCCGCATGTGTGTCACGCTGGGGGTGCAGGCGCGCCGCCTGGGCGAGGCCCGGCACGGTGCCTTGGTTGACTTCGAGACCCACGTCCAACTCGCCACGCCCTCGGTGGTGTTTGTCGATGGCCGCTTCCACAGCGCGGGCAAGCCCTTGATGAACGTCAGCGCCGCTTGGAAAGTGCTGGGAGCACCGTAGGACGCCCCCAGACCTTACGCGCGCTTAGACGCGGCCGAACGCACCGGCCGCGCGCAGCGCCGCCACGTCCTGCCCATTGAAACCCCAGCTCGCCAGCGCCGCATCGTCATCCTCGCCCGCTGGTATGGGCGCGCGGGGCAGATCCGGTACCGTGCGGCTAAAGCGCGGCGCCGGCGCCGGCTGCACCACCCCATCGATTTCCACGAAGGTGCCGCGATCACGGTTGTGGGGGTGCGCCACGGCCTCTGGCATCGTCAGCACCGGTGCGAAGCACACGTCGCTTCCTTCCATGATCTCGCACCATTGGGCGCGCGTCTTGCTGCCAAAGACTTGAGCCAGGCGCTCGCGCAGCAGCGGCCAGCCGGCACGATCATGTTGGCCTGGCAAGCTCTCGCCGGCCAGCCCCGTCAGGCGCAGCAACTCTGCATAGAACTGCGATTCACCCGAGGCAATGCTGATGTACTGCCCGTCGGCGGTCTGATAGACGTGATACCAGGGCGCCGCGCCGTCCAGCACGTTGCTGCCGCGTTCGTCGCTCCAGGTGCCGGCCGCGCGGCCCTGGAACATGTAGGTCATGAGCGAGGCTGCGCCATCGACCATGGCCGCATCCACGACCTGGCCCCGCCCCGACTGACGCGCCTCCAGCAGGGCACAAACGATGCCGAAGGCCAGGTACATGCCACCGCCACCGAAGTCGCCAATCAAATTCAGCGGGATGGCCGGCGCCTCTCCCTTGCGCCCGATGGAATGCAGCGCACCGGTCAGGGCAATGTAGTTGAGGTCATGCCCGGCGGCCTGCGCCAGCGGCCCGTTCTGGCCCCAGCCGGTCATGCGCCCGTAGACGAGTTTCGGATTGGCGGCCATGACGGGCTCGGGCCCCAGACCCAGGCGCTCCATCACGCCAGGACGGAAGCCTTCAATGAAGGCATCGGCACCCGAGAGCAGACGACGCAGTGCATCAACCCCGGCCGGGGACTTCAGATCCAGCGCAATCGAACGCCGACTGCGGTTGACCAGGTACAAACGCGGATCCGTGGCCGAAGCTCCCGCCACGGGGCGCTCCACGCGCAACACGTCGGCCCCCATGTCGGCCAGCATCATGGCCGCGAACGGGCCAGGCGCCAGACCCGCCATCTCCACAACCTTGATTCCTTTTAAGGGTCCCATTTTTTATCCTCTTTGGATCGAGATTCGCATCTCATTTACTCGGATTGACAGCCATTGTTCACCAAGGCCTTCTTCCTATGGTAGAACCAATATGATAGACTATATAAGCTGCCCGGAAACGTGTCAATCAGGCATGGATCCTGAACAACGCCAAGTTGCGCGCACCCACTCAGTGCACGCGTCCCGCGGCGGGAACTGTCCAGCTTCGTTACCCTCGGGATTTTCATTCGAACTTTTTTGACCCTACCATGACTCAAACCGCCCCCGCCCCCGCGCTCGCAACCGCGTTCGAAACCATCCTCAACACACGCTACAGTTGCCGTAGCTACCGCCCCGACCCGGTGAGCCGCGACACCATCAACGAAATTCTGCGCCTGGCGCAACGCACCGCCTCATGGTGCAACTCACAACCCTGGCAAGTGATCGTGACCAGCGCCGCGGCGACCGAGCGGCTGCGCACGGCCTGGAAAGCGCCGGAGGTCGTGGCGCAGACCACCATGGACATCCACGAGCCAGCGGAATACCGCGGCGTCTATCAGCAGCGCCGGCGCGAATGCGGCTTCCAGCTCTACGAAAGTGTCGGCATTGCGCACGGAGACCGCGAATCAGCGGGTCGTCAGGCCCGCGAGAATTTCAACTTCTTCGGTGCCCCACACATGGCGCTGATCACTACCGAGGCCCTGCTGGGAACCTATGGCGCGGTGGATTGCGGGGCTTACGTGAGCAACTTCATGCTGGCCGCGCGCAGCCTGGGCGTGGCCAGTATTGCACAGGCCGCCATCGCGCGACGCTCCCGGTTTCTGCACCAGTGGTTCAACATTCCGGAGGACCGCCAGGTTGTGTGCGGCATCTCCTTCGGCTACGAGGATTCCGCGCATCCGGCGAATCAGTTCCGCACCAAGCGCGCTAGCGTGGACCAGGCGGCCCAATGGGTCGAGGCGTGACATCGAATTCGCTGCCCGCCTGAGCATGAATTGAAATTGATCGGAGAAGCCGCATGACACAAACCGAACTGGTGGGAACGCAGCGCCATGGAGGCGTGCTGGTAATCACGATGCAGCGCGAGCACAAGCGCAACGCGGTGGACCGTGCGCTGGCCGATGCGCTGGACAGCGCCTTCAACACCCTCGAAGACGATCCTGATCTCGTCGTCGGCGTGCTCACCGGCGGGACCCAGGTGTTTTGCGCGGGCAGCGACCTGAGCTCGGGCGGCGACTATGTCACCGAGCGTGGAGGCGCGTACGGCATCATCCGCCGCCGCCGCCGCAAGCCCCTGATCGCAGCGGTGGAAGGCGCGGCCCTGGGCGGCGGCATGGAAATCGTACTGGCCTGCGACATGGTGGTCGCCGCCAGCGACGCCCGCTTCGGCCTGCCCGAAGTGGTGCGAGGCGTGCTGCCGACCTGCGGCGCCTTGTTCCGTGCGCTGCAGGCCTTGCCGCCCAATATCGCGCGCGAACTGGTGCTGGGTGGCCAAGCCATGAACGCGGAGCGCGCCCACGCGCTTGGGCTGGTCAACACGCTCACGCCACCGGGCGAAGCACTGGCGCAGGCGCTGGTATTGGCACGGCGCATCGGCGAAAACGCGCCCCTGTCGGTGCAGGCCTGCCTGGGTGCCATGAACGGACTGCTGGCTGCAGCAGACAACCTAGGCTGGGAAGCCACCGCCGCAGCGCTAGCCCAAATTAGCGGCAGCGCTGACGTGAAGGAAGGCGTTCGCGCCTTCCTCGAAAAGAGAACGCCGGTCTGGAAAGGCCGCTGAGAACGTCAACAAATCCAACTGGAGTTCGCCGCGTCGACGCTGCACGCCTAAATCCCGATCGGTTCACCAAACTGCGCTCAACGCTTTCCATCGAAGCGGCTAGATATCATCTGTACCACCTCGGCCATGATTGCCCCTCAACGTGAAAGGGGAACATTACGACGTTGCGCTGTCAATAGCAACTCGGATAGTTGACGTTCATCGGCCATATTGCTAACATTGTATTGGTTCAACCATAATGTATTGAATACTACTGCGAAGTGTTTGTCGTTGTCAGAGATCTGAACAGCACTCGCAGCTGTTGGTAGAACCAATTTGTAAAAATGTACTGGCATCGGCATTCCAATAACGCCGCGCTACGCGGCGCCATTCCCTGGAGCTCATCGTGAGAAAACCTATTCAAATGCCGTCGCCGTTCTGGCCCAAAGGCCTGCCCGCCACCCTGCACGTGCCGCAGACCACGCTGAACGGCAATCTGGAAATAGCCGCGCGACGTTACCCGCACAAACCGGCCTATGTGGTCTACGGCCACGCGACTGACTATGCGCGCCTGCTGCAAGACAGCGAGCGCCTGGCCGGTTGGCTGCAGCAGCGTTGCGGCGTCAAACGCGGCGACCGCGTGCTGCTGGGTGCGCAGAGTTCACCCCAGTTCGCCACGGCCTACCATGCAATTCTGCGCGCCGACGCCGTGGTGGTACCGGTGAACCCCATGAATCTGGCCGAGGAGTTCGCCCACGTTGCGGCCGACAGCGGCGCGCGTGTGGCCATTGCCGCACAAGAGTTGTGGCCACGACTGGAACCTCTACTGGACGGAGCACTGGATCACGTTATCGTGTTTGCTTACAGCGATGGCGCCGACCAGTTGGACCCGGATGCGCCAGAATGGTTTGCCACACCGCACCAGGCCCTGAACCACCCCAAGGTCTTGGCTTGGTCTGAGGCGCTGGCAGCCGACCGCACGCCGGCGTCGATGCAAAACGGCCCTGACGATCTATGTTTGATCGCCTACACCTCGGGCACCACGGCCCACCCCAAGGGCTGCACGCACACGCACCGGTCCTTGATGACCGCAGCCATCACGCCCGCGCTCTGGCGCGGCGACACGGCCGAGACGGTGTTCCTCGGCGCCTCGCCCATGTTCCACATGCAGGGGCTGCAGGCAATCATCAACACATCCATCTACCTGGGCGCCACCGTGGTGCTGTTGCCGCGCTGGGACGTTCATCGTGCGGCCACCCTGATCCCGCAGCATCGCGTCAACCGCTGGGGGGTCTCGCCACCCATGCTGCTGGACCTGTTGGCACTGCCCGATCTGCGACCGGACACGCTGGAGAGCGTGCGTTTCATTACCGGCGGCGGCTCGCCGCTGCCCGAGGCCGTGAACCGGCGCCTGAGCGAAGAACTTGGCATCTCCTACATCGAGGGCTATGGCATGACCGAAACCGCCTCCATGGTGATGGCCACTCCGCCGCAGCGCGGCAAGCGTCAATGCCTGGGCATTCCGACCTTCGGTATCAGCGTGATGGTGGTGGACCCGGTGACACTTGAGTCTTTGCCAGACGGGAAAACCGCCGAGAGCGGTGAGCTATGGGTCAGTGGCGATCAGGTCAGCCCCGGCGGCTATTGGCACAACGACGAGGCCAACCGGACCTCGTTCATCGAGCGTGATGGCAAACGCTGGTTGCGCACCGGCGACCTGGTGATACGCGACGAGGACGGCTACTACTTTCTCGTTGATCGCCTCAAGCGCATGATCAACGCGGCTGGCTACAAGGTCTGGCCCACGGAAGTGGAGACGCTGTTGCACCGGCACCCGGCCGTGCAGGAGGCCTGCGTGATCGCCAAAGTGGACTCGCGTCGCGGCGAGCAGGTCAAGGCGGTGATCGTGTTGCGCGCCGGGGCACAACTCATGGCCGAGGAACTGATCGCCTGGTCACGCGAGCAGATGGCCAGCTACAAGTGCCCGCGCGAGGTCGAGTTCACCGACCGCTTGCCGCGTTCGGGCACCGGAAAGATCGACTGGCGGCGCTTGCAGGACGAGGAGCGCGGCAAAATCCAGTAGCGTCGTGTTGCATTCTGTTGGGCACAAGGCCTGGCCGGTTCGCCCGTCTCGGCGCCCAAATTTTCGGACCCAGACGCGGACCACTCGGTCGGCGGTGTCAATGCAGTGCCGTCCGTCGATCACTTGCGCAGACCGCCGGCCAGCAATACCGACAGTTTCTTAACCCTCACAATTTACTTTATCAGGAGAACAAATGCAGAAAGCAGAACAATCCGGTCCATTGGCCGGCGTGAAGATTGTCATTGTGGGTGGCATCGGCCCCGGCCCTTTCACTGCGATGTTGATGGCGGACCTTGGTGCCGACGTACTGCGCATCGACCGGCCCGAAGAGACGGACCGAACCGCCAATGTGCTGGCGCGCGGCCAACGCTCGGTGACGCTGGACCTCAAGAGCGCGGCCGGCATCGAAACCGCGTTGAGGCTCTTCGAAAAAGCCGATGCCATCATCGAAGGCTTTCGCCCGGGCGTGATGGAGCGCCTGGGCCTGGGCCCGGACCTGGCCTTGCAGCGCAATCCGCGGCTGGTCTACGGCCGCATGACCGGATGGGGCCAAACCGGTCCGCTGGCGCAGGCTGCGGGTCATGACATCAACTACATTGCACTCAGTGGTGCGCTGCATGCCATCGGCACGGTCCAGCAGCCGGTCCCGCCCTTGAATCTGGTGGGCGACTTCGGCGGCGGAGCGCTCTACTTGGCCATGGGCCTGCTCGCTGGCGTAATCAACGCGCGCAACAGCGGTCGCGGCCAGGTGGTGGATTGCTCGATGGTCGAGGGTTCGGCCTCGCTGATGAACTTGATGTACTTCATGCGCGGGGCTGGGCGCTGGGGCGAGCGTGGTCAAAACCTGCTGGACGGTGGCGCGCCGTTCTACAAAACCTATTGCTGCGCCGACGGCAAGTGGATTGCGCTGGGATCAATGGAGCCGCAGTTCTATGCACTGCTGCGCGCCAAGGTCGGTCTGACCGACCCGGCATTTGACGGACAGATGGACAGCAGCCAGTGGCCGGAACTGAGCGCGAAGCTGGCTGCCGTCATCCTGACCCGCAGTCGCGACGAATGGTGCGCGCTCATGGAGGGCAGCGACGTGTGCTTTGCCCCGGTGCTCGACATGGACGAGGCGCCACTGCATCCGCACAATGTCGCGCGCGGCACTTTTGTTCAAATCGATGGCCGCTGGCAACCCGGCCCCGCGCCGCGCTTTTCAGTGACGCCGAATCCGGCGACTCGCGCGCCCTCGCGCATTGGCGCAGACACGCAGACCGCTCTTGAAGCCTGGGGCGTTCCGCCGGCCTAACGCGCCGCCACCCAGTGCGATGCGAGGTCGCATGCGGACGCAATGATTATTGGGGTAATCCGTGCTCAATCCAGGCCTGGGCACGTTGGAACAGAGCGACCGCGGAGGCATGCTGGCGCGCACCGACGTCGGGCGAAGCCTTGCCGGCGAAAGCGCGCGCGTAGCTGCCTTCCTGCACGATCCCCAGCTTGTAGCAGGCGAGCACGGCATACCAGTGGATGTCCGACGTGTCGCGCTGCGTGCCGGCCTGGTAGCGCCCGATCAGTTCCTGCACGCTGGGAAATCCGTTCCAGGGCTCGACGCGCAGGCTGGCGGCGCAAGACTGGCCAGGCACGTGCCAGGTCGCCAGTAGCCAGCCAAAATCAAACAGCGGGTCGCCAATGGTCGACAGCTCCCAATCGACCAGGGCTGCCAGGCGCCCACTGTCGAAACGGAACATCGCATTCGCCAAATGGAAGTCGCCGTGGACCAGGCCAGGGACAAAGCCACCGGGCCGGTGTTGATCGAGCCATTGACCGACCGCATCGATGCCGGGAATATCGCCCGCGCCGGGCCATCCTTGGTAGTCGCGATAGGACTCGAGTTGCGTGCGCCAACGCTGCACCTGTCGCTCAAGATAACCGTCCAGTTTGCCAACGTCGGTCAGGCCCGCGGCGACGTAGTCGAAGCGGGCAAGCGCAAGGCTGGCGTCGACCATCGCCACGCCCATCTCGTGGCGTATCGTCGCGCTACCCGCATGCAGGCTGGGCAGACCGACCACGGGATTGAATCCGTCCACCGGCTCCATCAGATAGAAGGCTGCGCCGAGCACATCGTCCGAGGCGCAAGTCGCCACGAGGGCCGGATGCGGCACCTCGCTCACGGCCAGCGCCGTAAGCACACGCGCCTCGCGCTGCATGGTCCGGTTGTGTTCCGGGCGCACATGCAATGGGGGACGCCTCAGCACGAAGTCGCGCTCGCCGCGGCGAAAGCGCAGCAGGATGTTTTGCGTGCCACCGGTCAGCAGTCGCGCCTGCGTGATGGTGCCCCTCTCCAGCCCCTGCTGATCCATCCAGCGCGCCAGGACGTTCAGGTCAACCGGCATGGAAGATGTTGTGTTCATGATTTGCCCTTCAAATCAAGCCGTGGAATACAGAATACAAAGCCCGGGAATACCATCGCCAGGCATCACGAAGATGGTCGCGAACACATTCCTTCGGCGCGATCAGTCTCGATGCCGCCAGCACTGCCTTGCCCAGATCGTATCCGCTTTCCCTCGATGAGATAACGGCATCTTTCGTCTGGGACTTTGACCATGGGCTCCCAGCTGTCTAATGCCACCAACTCCTCAGCCAGTCGGCCTTGCCCTCGTGTGGAGCCTGCGCATAGAATATTGGTTGAACCTTAAACACTGATCGGATTTCATATGGAATTTTTCAACTTTTCGCCTAAAGTCAAACAGCTTCAGGTTCAGGTTCGGGACTTCATGGATCAGCACATCTTGCCGGCCAACAAGCAGTGGATCGCGGATGTTGAAGAGGGCATGCACCCGCCTCGCATGCTGGAAGACCTGAAGGCAAAAGCCAAGGCGCAGGGACTGTGGAACATGTTTCTTCCCGCGCTGCGCGACGACGAGCCCGGCACCCGGTTAAGCAATTTTGAATATGCGCCAATCGCGGAGATCACCGGCGCCGTGATCTGGGCTGCGGAAGTGTTCAACTGCAGCTCTCCCGATTCCGGCAACATGGAACTGCTGCATCTGTTTTCCACGCCCGACCAGCGTGGCAAGTGGTTGAACCCGCTGCTCGAGGGGAATATCCGTTCAGCTTTTTCCATGACCGAGCCAGATGTCGCCTCATCGGACGCGACCAACATCGCGACCACGATTCGCCGGGACGGCGACGACTATGTCGTGAACGGCCGCAAGTGGTTCATCACGAACGGCGCCGACCCGCGCTGCAAACTCCATATCGTGATGGGCGTCACCAATCCCGATGCCGCCGCTCACGAGCGCCAGAGCATGCTCATCGTGCCGACCGACACACCTGGCATCACAATGGTCCGCCCCATGAAGGTGATGAATCATTTAACGCCCTACGGCCATGCCGAGGTGCTGTACCGCAACGTGCGTGTGCCGCGCGCCAATCTGCTGGGCCCAGAGGGTGGTGGCTTCATGATGTCGCAGGCGCGCCTCGGTCCGGGTCGCATTCACCACTGCATGCGCTCCATCGGTGCCTGTGAGATGGCGCTGACACTCATGTGCCAGCGGGCCCAAGAGCGCAAGACCTTTGGCAAGTATCTGTATGAGCACGCCAACGTCGCGGAGTGGATCGCACTGTCACGTTGCGAGATCGAACAGGCGCGCATGCTGGTGCTCAAGGCCGCATGGATGATCGACAACGGGGGCGCGAAGGGCGCGGCGAGTGAGATATCCATGATCAAGATCATCGCGGCACGGCTGCACACCACGGTGTTGGACCGGGCGATGCAAACATTCGGCGCCATGGGCTTGTCACAAGACACGCCGCTGGCGCGCCTGTGGACGGTCGGACGCGCGCTACGCGTGGCGGACGGCCCCGACGAGGTGCACCTGCGGTCGGTGGCGCGCAACGAGATTCGTCGAAGCAAGGCGAACCGCGGCAAGGCCGCTGCCTATCTGACGTGAAAGCGTCGCCGACTTTTTGCACCAGGCACTTCTAGCGGGCGAAACCGAATTGGCAAGTCGCCAAGTGCCACGCAATCGTTGCTGAGGCGGCGCTTGCAGGACGAGGAGCGCGGGCGAACCCGGCCGGTGCGCCACGCGCTCAGCGTCGGCAGTTCAGCGCGCGGCGCCGTGACCATGCGCGAACAGCGCGGCAGTCTGCGCCGCAACGGCCGCCGGCGACAGCCCTTGGTTGGCCGCACCGCTGCGCTGCTGCTCCAACTGCATCGCGGCACCGAAAGCCAGCTCCGCACCGTCATCAATGAGCTGCTTGTAGGCGAGCAGCATGTGGGGCAACAGCGAAAGCATCTCCAGCGCCATGCTGCGCGCCGCGCTCAGCAGTTCAGCCGCCGCCAGCACCTGATTCACCAGACCCCAATGCTCGGCCTGCGCGGCCGACAGGTACTTGCCGGTCAGTGACAATTCCTTGGCACGATGCACGCCTATCCTGCGGCTCAGGCGCTGCGACAGCCCCCAGCCCGGCAGGATGCCTATGCGCCCGTGCGTGTCGGCGAAGCGCGCCTCCTCGCTGGCCAGCAGGATGTCGCAGGCCAGGGCCAGCTCAAAACCGCCGGTCACGGCAACCCCATTGACGGCGGCGATCACCGGCCCGGCAAAGCGGGACAGTGCCAACACCGGATCAGCTACTTCACCCGCGCGACCCAGGCCCACGTTGGACAGTTCCTTGACGTCAATCCCGGCACAAAATGCCCGACCGGCGCCGGTGAGGATCAGCACCCGCACGCCAGGATCGGCCGCCAGATGATCGAAGGCGGTGGCCAGCTCGTCACGCAGCGCGCGTGACAGCGCATTCAGGGCCCGCGGCCGATTCAGCGTCACGACCGCGTAGCCTGCTGGATCCTTCTCGATCAAGACCAGCGGCGCGGCGCGCTCGCTTCCTTGCAGTTGGGACATGCACCATCTCCTCAGCATTGAGTGCGGCCCCAAACCGGGCGCGCAAAATTTATCAAATAAAAACCCGCGATTGAATTCAGCGCGAAGGACAAAGCGCCGCGGCGCGACCGTCGATAATCCCCTGTCAACATTTTCATCTTATCGCAGCCGAATAGCACTGCGCCACGACAGGAATCCAATATATGTTAGCCATGCGAGTACACAGCTATGATCCCGGCGCTTCAGTCGAGTGCAACGAGCTGCCGATCCCCGAACCACTTGCCGGACAAGTGCGCGTGCGCGTCCACGCCTGCGGCATCTCCTTTGTGGACCTGTTGGTCGCGCGTGGCGGCTACCAGGTCAAGCCGTCCCTGCCGTTTGTGCCGGGCAGCGAATTCAGCGGCACGGTGGATGCGCTGGGGCCGGACGTCACGTCGACGCTGAAGGTCGGGGATCGTGTCTGCGGCACCCGCCAGGGCGCGTGGGCGCAGTTCATCTGTTGCGCGGTCGATGCGGTGCAAGTGCTGTCACCCGATGCGTCTGTTGAGGAGACAGCCGTGCTGACCGCTTCGTATGGCACCGCCCTGTACGCACTTCGTGAGCGTGGGCGGTTGCGCGCGGGTGAGACCCTGCTCGTGCTCGGTGCCACCGGTGGGGTGGGACACGCCGCCGTACAGCTCGGCAAGCTGCTGGGCGCGCGCGTCGTCGCCATGGCCTCGACGGCGGCCAAGCGAGCGGCTGCCTGCGCGGCGGGCGCAGACGAGACCGTTGACAGCGCCAATGGGGACTGGAAGGACGCAGTCAAGGCACTGGTACCAGGGGGCGTCGACGTGGTGTTCGACACCGTGGGCGGCGACGCCACCGATGCCGCCTTCCGCACCCTGGGCTGGGGCGGCCGCCACCTGATGGTCGGCTTCGCCGGCGGGCAAATCGGCATGCTGAAAACCAACCTGTCCATTGTCAAGGGCGCGTCCCTGATCGGCGTGGACTTCCGTCAATCCAGCGAGCGCGATGGCGACCTCGCAAATGAGATCAAACGCGAAGTCGTCACGCTGTACCAGCAGGGCCGGATACGGCCCCTGGTGAGCCATGTGCTGCCTGTGCAACGCTTCGCCGAAGCGGCGGCCATGGTCGGTGACCGGGCCGGATTTGGGCGCGTCGTCATCACGCTCTGAAGACAGCCCTGACATCACGGCATGGAACTCTTCTCGTCAGGCGCGTGCCGTGATGCGCGGCGTGCGCATTCGACCCGGCGGAGGCCATCTCAGCCGTAGCGACCCATTGCAGGCCACCCTAAAAGATGGGTACCTCGATCCCGGGGATTTCTGTGACCCTGGTTTCCAGGGGGGGGCGGGTCAGTCCAGTTTGATGTTGTTGTCCCGCACCACCGCGCCCCATTTCAACAGGTCAGACGCGATGACTTGCGCAAATTCGGTGTTGGTGTTGCCCACTGGTTCGTAACCCATGTCGGATATTTTCGCCAGCACATCGGGCATCGCCACTATTTTTCGAATCTCCTGCACGAACTTGTCGACGATCGGCGCCGGTGTACCCGCTGGCAGGAACATGCCGCCCCAGCCCGCGAGATTGATGTCCGCATAGCCCGCCTCGGCAAATGTCTGAACTGTCGGAAAGGCCTTCAGGCGATGCGGACTGGCGACGGCAATCAGCTTGACTTTTCCGGCACCGAGCTGGCGCGCGTAGAATCCAACCGAGCCGAAAGCCAGACCGATGTCCCCGCTCACCAAATCCGGAAACGAATTCGCCTCGCCCTTGTATGGGATGTGTTTGATCTGGATGCCGGCCGCCTTGTTCAATCCCTCACCGATAAGGTGCCCTCCCGATCCTGTACCGTAGCTGCCAAAACTCAGGACTCCGGGTTTCTGCCGCGCCAGCTTGACCAATTCGCCCAAGTCATTGGCCGGCAGCGCGGCGTTGGCTGCCAGTGCGATGGGAAACGAAGCCACCAAGGAGATCGGTGCCAGGTCGGACGCCTTGTACGGCGGATTCGCCTGGAGCACCAGGTTTTGCACAAAACCGCTGATCGTGAACAACACCGTGTACCCATCGGGCGCGGCCTTGGCCACGGCGGTGGTGGCGATCATGGTGTTGGCACCGGGTCGCGCCTCAACGATGACCTGCTGCCCCCACGCCTCGGTCAGTTTCCCGGCAACGACGCGTGCCAGCAAATCAAGGTTTCCGCCCGGCGCAGTCGGGATCACGATGCGCACGGGACGCGACGGGAATGAGGCGTCTTGTGCCTGCGCCACGGCGCAGGCTCCGAGCGCCAGTACGCCCAGTGCAGCGGCACAGAGCTGTCGGCGCAGGACGCGGGCTGCGGGAGTGATCAATGCGGATGAAGTCATGAATGTCTCCTTGGCTGAACCATTTTTAATCGTAAGCCGGAACCGGATGCGAGGTCAAGGCGTTGCGCCGATCTGTGCCAGCCCTCAAAAAGAACGTCCCCATTGGCAACAACCGACGCCGCAATGCGTTTTCCTTAGTCCCTGGCGGATTTGACAGTATCGTACGGCGCGTCATAATATGTCAACGGTTCAACCAACGATTTTTTTCAACATGCAGCGACAAGTTTGATCAACCAAAAAATTTCCCGTACAGGCGTTTGCGCAACGGTCCTGGCACACAGAGCGAAGCAAGCCTGGCAAAGAAACATCTTTTTTTACGCTTGATGGGACGGCAGCTTTCAATTTTTTTACTTGCAAGGAATCCTAATTCATGGTGATACGACGCGAAAACACAATCCGGCGACGCCTTGCCGACGGAGGCGTCGCCTTGGGCGGCGTCGTACAGACAGGCAGTCCGGAGGCGGTTGAAATGATGGGGCACGCCGGCTACGATTTTGTGCTGATTGACACGGAGCACGGCACAATTGATCTGGGCATGTTGGTGCACATGATTCGCGCCGCCGACGCGGTCGGCCTCTCAAGCATGGTGCGTGTTCCGGATCACACCCCGAGCCACATCCTGCGCGTGCTCGATGCCGGCGCCGCAGGCATTCTGGCACCGCATCTGCGCAGCGCGGCCGAAGCACAGGCATTGGTGCGCGCGGTGAAATTTGCGCCCGTCGGCGAGCGCGGTGCTTGCCCGAGCACGCGGGCCACCGGCCACCTCACCCGCGACTGGGCAGCATTCGTGCGCGAAGCCAACCGCGACACCTTGGTCTGGGGCCTCATAGAAGACCGTGACGGGGTCGAGGCGATTGACGAGATCGTCGCGGTTGATGGGCTGGATGGCCTGATGTTCGGCCCCTTCGATCTGGCGCAGGCGCTCGGCCTGCCTGGCGCCGTGACGCACATGCAAGTGGATGCGCTGCGTGAGCGGGTGCGCCTGGCCGCCCAGGCGCGCGGCGTTCAGTTAATCTCTCTGTCGGTGTGGGAGCCGGGAGGCATGACGGGCGCAAAGGCACGCGGCGCGCGCGTCGTCATCGAGGGCTCTGATCGAGCGCTGTTGAGCGCGGGTTTCAGGCGAGTCTGCGACGAGCTGTCAGCGGTATTTCGTTCCTCCTGAAACCATGCGCAGCGGCATTCGGAGTGAGGACCGGTGTAGTCAGCTGGCCTCGTGCCACGTAGGGGCGCGCAACCCACAACAAAAGGAAACTATGAAAGATTGGACTGACCGACGCCTCGCGCTGGCACGTTTGCTCAAGGGGCCGACCGTGGCCGTGCCCGGCGTGCATGACGCCCTGAGCGCGATGCTGGCCGAACGTGCCGGCTTTCCGGTGCTCTATGTCGGAAGCTATGCCACGGCAGCCGTGCGCCTGGGACTGGCCGATGTGGGCGCGGTCAGCATGACGGAGATGGTGGAGCACGCAGCCTCGATCGTCAACGCGGTGCGCGTACCCGTGCTGGCCGATGCCGAGAACGGCTGGAACAATGCGGCCAATATCTGGCGCACCGTGCAGTCCTTCGAGCGCGCCGGCGTGAGCGGCATCCACATCGAGGACCACGAGTTTGGCAAGCACACCGACGCCGCGCCGGTGCTCGCGTCAATCGAGCAAGCAACGGCCAAGATCGAGGCTGCCGTGGCGGCGCGCGAGGATCCGAATTTTCTCATCATCGCGCGCACCGACGCGCCCTGGGCCACCGGCGATGTGCAGGACACCCTGAACCGAATCGAGCGTTACGCAGCGGCCGGCGCCGACCTTGTCATGCCCGCCGGGCTGTCGCTGGCCGACGTGCCGTCGGCGCATAAGCGCAGCGGCAAAGGCGTGGTCATCACCGACCGGCGCGGCCGCAGTTTCGCTGAGGAGGCACAAAGCGGCGCAGCGCTGGTGCTGTACTACGGCTTGAGCCTGCACGCCAGTTTCTTTGCTGTCAAAACGGCTCTCGAACAATTCCATGCCACGCTCGACGCAGACGCCCTGCCCCATCTGCGCGAGCATGTCACCGAGTTCGAGCAGCTGATGGGCTACGACGCGTTCGCGGCGCGCGCCAGGAAGTATGGTGTGACGGCCGACGATGGCCAGAAGCAGTCTTAAAAGTGACAGGCATCTCGCTGCTCCTCGGTTGTTGCCCCAATTCGTTTGCCCAATCGTTAACTGGGGTGAGCACCCTACCGCATCTCCTGTATGAAGTGTCTTGGGAACAAGTGTCCTTTTCGCGACGCGGCCGCGACATTGTCGAATCTGACAATTTCGGAAGTTGATGTGTTGACATGCGCCTCAAAATTGGCCCGCGCTTTTATCAGTCCCGCCTATTTTTTAGGCAATAGTGGAGGAGATGGTCATGTTTGGCAAGATTTGATAAATGAATTTGTACCGTGCCAGGAACTGGCATCGTCGTATGCCTTGGACAGCGATGCGCGTGCGCTGGATCAAAAATTCCGTCCCCAGCTTGAAGCGCAATCGCCATGACAATTCAAATCGAGTTTTTTAGTCCCATTTAGGGAATCCGGTCGCCTGGCTCGGGCGGGGGACTATGAACTGCCTCAAAGCTCATGGCATGCGCGGGAGCCGCATTCTGCTCCAGACCCTGCCAGAGAATCATGTACTGTTTATGCACACGCTGGAGTGACTTGGCCATCTCCGCTATGGCCGCCTCTGACTCTCTGTTGCGAAGGTGCTTGAGCAAGCGACGTCGGGACGGAAGCACATTTGTATTGTCAATAGGACCAATCGTCAGGACAAATTGGCGAACAATCTCCATCATCCCTTCCATGTTGGCGATAAGGATTGGATTCCTGGTGGCCAAGGCCAGAAGAACGTGGAACCTCTGATGCAGACGAGTTCGTTCCGCGAAATCATCGGCCTTGTGCGCTTTCGCCGCCATTTCGACGTTGAGTTCAAGTTCTCTCAGATCATTCTCGGTCATTCGCTCACAAGCAGACCGCACGACAATCGCGCTGATTCCAATGCGGGCTTCGGTGAGGTGCTGGGGGCTGATCGCACCCAAGTGATACAGGTCAAGCAATCCGTTGACAATGACCCCGGATCCACCGGAGGTCACGAAGGCGCCGCCAGTGGCGCCCTTTTTCAGCTCGATCATTCCGGCCAGCTCCAAGGCGCGAAGAGCCTCGCGCAAGGTACTGCGGCTGACCTGGAACATGGCGGCGAGCTCTCTCTCCACCGGCAATCTGTCGCCGGGCGTCAACTTTCCGCCCACAATGTGGGCTCGAATCTGCGCCGCGATGTCTTCAAACGCCCGCTGCGGCGCAATCGGCACAACGCTGAAAGACTTGAAGCTTGCACTCTTGATCTCCATTGTGCGTCGCGTATTAATGACCATACTGTTTTCCATACTCCTGCAACACGCAGCCAAGGCGGCGGGCACAGTTTACGCGCAAAGTTAAGCTCACCCAGAGCCATCGCGGCGACGGTCCACGAAGGACGGACGCCCCGATGGCTCGCTGGTTTCTCGCACCCGGTCTTTCCAAGGTGGGATCGCGAGAACCGGTTTCACCGGGCGGTGAAGCCACCGTCCACCGGCAGCGTGATCCCCGTGACGAAGGATGCCTCGTCCGACGCGAGCCAGAGTGCGGCATTGGCAACCTCCACCGCCCCCGGCCCATGCGTGCCATGGGAATGGCGGCAACAGTGCGGGCCTGGGCCTCGGCGGCGGCTTCCTTGCTGGCATTGGGATCGAAAAACTGCGGAAACATGGGCGTTTCGATCGGACCCGGGCAAACCACGTTCACGCGGATGTTTTCGGTGGCGTAGCGCAGTGCCAGCGACTTGCCCATGCCGACCACCGCGAACTTGGCGGCCGAATAAACCGGGCTGACCGAGGCGCCGACCAGGCCGTCCGTGGAGGCGGTAAACACCACCGAGCCACCGCCGCGCTTGCGCATGTGGGGGATCGCGGCGCCGGCATGCCGGCATGGTTCCAGAGGATATCGACGCCAACCATGCGTTGCGCCGCATCGTCCACCGCTTGGCGACAAACGGCCGGATCGAGCAAGTTGGCGAACATGCCAAGAATCTTGCCACCGGCCTTCTCGACACTGGAAACCACTTCATTGAGGCGGATCTGGTCGATATCAATCGCGAAAACGGTCGCGCCTTCTCGGGCGAATACTTCGCAGCCGGCGCTGGTCTGTGGGCCGGTCGCGTAATGCTGGTTGATCAGGTAAACCTTCTTGATACCGGGCTGCCTGGCATTGAAATTCGTGAACGCCTGCGTCTTCATGTCCTGATGGCCGTCAAAGCGGAATTGCCAGAAGCTGCACTTCTCATTCGTCATCTCCGGCGCGCCGTTGGTGAGGTTGAGATAGATGATTTCCTTGCCTGGATTGCGTTCGTTGTGGCGATTGACCGCTTCGATCAGCGCCAAGCCCACGGCCGAGCTGTGCGACTGCAACACATAGCGGATGCCCTGGTCAGTCGCATTCTTGAGTTGCTTCAGCGCTTCCTGGGGGCTGCCTTTGTTGTCGAAATTCATCACCTCAAGCCGGTTGCCGCCGGCCCATTTGTCGCGGTTGGCGATGTCCACCACCATCCTGAGGGTGTGATTCGCATTTTCCACGATGCCGGCGGCCGGGCCGGAAAACGGGTCGATGCGCGCAATGTTGATGGTCTCGGCCAAGGCCGGGGCCGACAGCAAGGCCAAGGTAGCCAGGGCTGCGATGCCATGCAGTTTCGTCTTCATTCGTGCTCTTTCCCTGGTTGAAAAAATAGGAGAAATCAGACTTGTGGGCAATGCTTTCGCTGCGCTGCATTCGCCAGCCATTCGCGGGGCCTCCTTCGTGCTTGATGCAGCAGAAAACCAAGCCACAAACCCGCGGCGAGATATCTGGCGCGGTCGCAAGCCTCTGCTCCATCATAAATAGCGGACCAACAAATGGTCCAGCCATTGCTCTTATCATTTCAGCTCATGCAAATTCCAACCAATAGGGAAAACCCTGGGCGATCAACCACGATGTCGTTCACCGGCTTCGCGTGTCGCCCATCACGCATTGCAAAATTTATAGATTGATTGGCTGGACCATTCTATCTATAATCGCCGTTCGATCAAACCTGCAACCCTTGACCGAGCTCGATTGGTTGATTGCATCAAACGCCCCCGCATGGAATAGACCATTTCAGATGACCACTCAAAGCACCCCTCTCATGGATGCATTCGACCCTGAATCGCTTCCCCTGATCGAGCTGACAATCCCGCGTGTCTGGCAACGGCAGGCCCGGCAATTTGCCGACAAGGTTTTCCTCAATGAACTTTGGACGGGCCGAACATTCACCTACCGCGAAATGGATTTGTGGTGCGGCCGCGTGGCGAACGCCCTGCGGCAAATCGGGGTGAGGCATGGCAGTCATGTCGGCGTGCTCATGGAGAACTCGGCGGAGCACGTCGCCGCCTTCTTTGGCATTGGAAAGATTGGCGCGGTATCCGTGCCGGTCAATACCGCGGCCCGTGGCGAGTTGTTGCGGTACTACCTGTCGCAATCGGAATGCACAACGGTCATCGTCGATGCTTCGCTGCTGGGTCGATTGGGCGAGATACTGGCCGAGCTTCCATTGCTCGCGCGGATTGTCGTTGTCGGCGACCACCAGGAAGACGTCGGAACATGGACGGCAAGGCGATCGCTTGACCTGCATGACTTCCAAGCGATGCTGGAAGGCGCGCAAGCCGAGCCGCCTGACACCGAAATCAAATGCCACGACCTGCTGATGCTGGCCTTTACCTCCGGCACGACCGGCCCGTCCAAGGCCAGCATGCTGAGCCACGCGGCCGCGCTGACATATGGGACCGGGGCCGCCGAGGCGCAGTCTTACCGGACGTCGGATGTTTTTTATGTCTGCTTGCCCTTGTTCCACAACAATGCACTGTTGGCTTCCCTGGGGTCCGCGCTGGTGTGCGGCGCCTCGGTGGTGCTGTCGCGCCGCTTCTCGGTGACCCATTTCTGGTCCGATATCCGCGACTCGGGCGCGACCATCACGAATTTGCTGGGGGCGATGACAAGTTTCCTCTGGAGCGTACCCCCTCAAGCCGATGATCGGGACAACAAGCTGCGCCTGATTAGCATGGCACCGGTTCCCAAGTACGCACGTGATTTCGAGGAGCGCTTCGGGCTCGACGTGATGAGCAACTATGGGCTCTCCGATTTTGGAATGGCTACCTCCTACACCAGCCTGGATCCGAAAACAAAGCTGGGCTCCATCGGCAGGCCCCGGCGTGGCAGTCAAGTCAAGATCGTGGATGACCATGACTTCGAGTTGCCCCACGGCCAGGCGGGCGAGATCGTGCTTCGCTGTGATGAGCCCTGGCGGGCCGCCCTGGGCTACTACAGAATGGCGGAGGCGACACTGGTCGCACACCGAAATCAATGGTTCCACACCGGCGACCGGGGCATCCGCGACGAGGATGGCTACATCTGGTTTGTGGACCGGAAGAAAGACTGCATTCGGCGACGCGGGGAAAACATCTCCGCCTTTGAAGTTGAACAAATTCTGATGCGCCACCCCGACGTGGCTCAGGTCGCCGTTGTTGCTGTGACCACCGCCACCAATGACGAGGAGGTGGCGGCCGTGATCGTCAAGCATGAGGGTCGGACACTGGACCACAAAGACATCATTGAGCATTGCCAGCGCAATATGTCGTACTTCATGGTTCCTCGCTACATTCAGCTCCGGGATGAACTCCCCACCACAGTGAACCAGAAGATCGAGAAATTCCGGATCAAGCAGGAATTGGAGCGCGACATCAGCCAAGCCTGGGACCGCGAGGCCGCCGGGGTGCTGGTCAAGCGCTAGGACTTGACAGTGTCGCCTTTCCTGAGCCACCGACGGACAAGCTTGCGTGCGGGATGAGGGACTGCCCGCACGCTCTTTCTTTCCACCCCCAGTCCTGGACCTACCCAAATGAAGAAACATCCATTCCCACTGCAATGCCCTGCACCCCGATCCGCGACGTCCGATACGTCGGGCCTGACGCGCCGTTCCGTGCTGGGATTGGCGGGCGCGGCCTCGGCACTCGCCATGACGCCGGCCCTGGCGCAGAGCTACCCGTCGCGCCCCATTCGTTTCATCGTGCCCTATGCGCCAGGCGGCGGAACCGACCTCATGATGCGCAGCCTTCAGGAGCCGTTGGCGCGGGCTCTGGGACAGCCGGTGATCATTGAAAACAAATCCGGCGCGGCCGGGGCCATCGGCGCCAGGGAAGTGGCGCGCGCCAACCCGGACGGCTACACCTTCCTGGTGAGCAACAATGGCCCGAGCGTGATCGTTCCGCTACTGCAAAAGGATGCCGGCTACGATCCCATACGGGACTTTTCACCGGTGACCATCATTGGCCTGGCGCCCATCGTGCTGATTTCCAACCCAGCCGTTCCGGCCGCCGATGTCACGCAGTTCATCACGTGGGCGCGCCAACAGGCGGCCGGGGTTGCTTATGCGTCGGCGGGGGTTGGATCAATCGGGCATTTGGCCGCCGAACTGTTCGCCAAGATGGCGAACATCAAGTTGGTGCACATCCCCTATCGCGGCCAGGCGCCCTCCATTGGCGCGGTACTCGCTGGCGAAACCCCGATCGCTTTCACCAGCGCCTCCGATGCCTTGCTGGCGCACATGAACGCAGGAAAGATTCGGCTGCTAGGCGTTGGTTCGGAACAGCCTTCCCCCTTGATTCCGGGCGGGGTTCCCATCGCCAAGGCCTTGCCGGGCTACAAGGCCGACTTTTGGCAGGGCATCTTGGCGCCAGCCAAGACACCGGAAGCGATCGTGACACGCCTGAGCGAGGAAATTTCCCGCGCGCTCGGCACGCCCGAGATGCAAAAGAAGTTCGCCAGCCTCACCTACACGCCCGCGTCCAATACGCCGGCTCAATTCTCCCGGATGGTTTCGCTAGAGGTCGATAACTGGAAGGCCCTGATCCTGGAGCGCGGTATCCACGCGGAAAATTAGGTCCCTGCTGCTTTGCGGTCCTGGTCGCAGGCAAAGCATCGGGGCCGCCGCGCGCGAGCAACCGCTAGGCGGTACCGCCGTCCACCGCGATGTTTTGCCCGCTCACGTAAGGGTTGGCGTCGGACACCAGGAAAGCCACCAGCGCAGCCACGTCCTCGGGCTGGCCGACCCGGCCAAACGGTGCGCTGCTGTCAAGTTCGTGAATGTCCTCGCTGCCGCGTGCACGCGCCAAGCGCCGGCCCATCTCGGTATCGGTCAGCCCGGGACTGACGATGTGGCAGCGAATGCCGTGCTTCTGTTCCTCCTTGGCCAAGGTCCTGCCCAAGGCCTCCATCGCCGCCTTGGCCATGGTGTAGGGCGCGCTGCCAGCACTTTCCGTCCGGGTCGCGATGCTGGAGATCATCACCACGTCACCGCGCCCCAGCGTGCGCATCCCCGGCACGAGACTACGGCACAGGTAAAAAGGCGCCAGCGCATGCACGCCCAGCACTCGCTCAAGCTCGGTCGGGTCGGTATCGGCCACCGAATTCCCCCGGCTGCCGATGCCGGCGTTGTTCACAAGGATATGGACGGCACCAAAGTCCTGCAACACCGCCTCGGCCAGCCGCTCCGCCTCGTCGCGGTGGTCAACGGCCGCCTGGTAGGCGCGCGCGCGTCGGCCCATGGCCTCGATCCGCGCAACCGTATCCTGCGCGGCGGCGCCATCACGCCGGTAATTCACGGCGACGTCGGCGCCGGCACTGGCCAACTGCAGCGCGATGGCGCGCCCGATGCCGCGCCCGCCACCGGTCACAAGAGCGACCCGGCCCGTCAGGGAAATCTGAAGTGTCATACATCCTCCTTGGTAGGAATACCTATAGAATAATCAAATGTTCAACCATTATTCCAGAAAATCAAGATGACTCAAATTGACCCCCTGGATGTGCAGGTGGACGGCGCCGTCGCCTGGGTGACATTGAACCGGCCGGCGCAGCTCAATGCGCTCGATCCCGCGCTGATCGACGCACTCATGCGCTTCTTTACCAGCCTGACCGAACGCCCGGACATCCGGGTCGTCGTGCTGCAGGGAGCGGGTCGCGCCTTCTGCGCCGGCTACGACCTCAAGCACAATGCCGAACCCCGACCGCTGGGCGTCGTGACGGGCCTGGAGACGCAGCGGCGCGTGCGCAACGTCATGCTGGCCATGCGTCGCTGCCCGCAACCCATTGTCTGCCTGGTGCAAGGCGCGGCCAGCGGTGGCGGCTTCGCCCTGGCGCTGGCCAGCGACATCCGCCTAGCGACCCCGGACGCACGCATGAACGCGGCCTTCATCCGCATCGGCCTTAGCGGCTGCGATGTCGGCGTGAGCTACTTCCTGCCCCGCATGGTGGGCAGCTCGGTTGCGGCTGAACTGCTGCTCACGGGGCGCTTCCTGGGAGCAGCACGCGCGTTGGCCCTTGGCCTGGTGAGTACGGTGGCGCCATTGCCCGAGTTGCAGACCGAGGCCCGCGCGTTGGTGGCAGACATGCTGAACACTTCACCCCTGGGTTTGCGCTTGACCAAGGACGCGCTGGGCCTCGCAGTGGACGCCGCCAGCCTGGAAGCGGTGATCGCGATGGAGGATCGCAACCAGATTCTGTGCGCCAGCACCGACGACTTCAAGGAAGGCGTCCAAGCTTTTCTGGGCAAACGCCAGCCCCAATACACCAATCAGTGAACACGCGGAGAACGACGATGCATCAAGCTTCCTGGATGAACCCCGAACTCGAAACCGTGCGCGACAATGCGCGCCGCTTCTACGAGACCGAGTTGCTGCCACATGAAGAACGCTGGAGCCGCCAGCAGTGCGTGGACCGCGAGGTTTGGTACAAGGCCGCCGCCGCCGGTCTGCTGTGTCCCGGCATCTCCGAGGAGTACGGCGGGGGCGGCGGCAACTTCCTGCACGAGGCCGTGATCTTTGCCGAGCAGGGTCGGATGATGTGCCCTGGCCTGGGCAATGCCCTGCACAGCGGCATCGTGGCGCATTACCTCGACAACTTTGCCACGGAAGAGCAAAAACGAGAATGGCTGCCAAAGATGGCCAGTGGCGAGTTGGTGGGGGGTCTGGCAATGACCGAACCCGGCACCGGCTCGGACCTGCAAAGCATCCGCACGAGTGCCGTGCGCGATGGCGACCACTACGTCATCAACGGTGCCAAGACCTACATTACCAACGGCACCACCGCCAACCTGATCTGCCTGGTATTGAAGACCGACCCGACCAAGGGCGGCAAGGGCATCTCCATCGTCGTGGTGGAAACCGACAAGGTGAAGGGCTTACGGCGCGGCAGCCCTTTGTCCAAGGTGGGGCTGCATTCTCAGGACACGGCCGAGTTGTACTTCGACGACATGCATGTGCCATGCGCAAACCTGTTGGGCCCCGAGGAAGGCCAGGGATTTCGCCAACTAATGAAGGAGCTGGCGCGCGAACGTCTGATCACATCGCTGATGTCACTGGCCTGCATGGAACGGGCGATTGAGGAAACGCTCGCGTTCACCGGCGCACGCAAGGTTTTCGGCCAAAGCCTGCTCTCGATGCAAAACACGCGTTTCAAACTCGCCGAATGCGAGACCAAGGCAACGCTGGCGGGCGCTTTTCTGGACCAATGCGCCAACAAGCTACTGATCGGGCAACTCGACGGCACGACGGCGGCCATGGCAAAGTGGTGGGTCACCGAGGCCTGCGGCCAGGTGGTGGACGAGTGCGTTCAACTTCACGGTGGGGCTGGCTACATGCTGGAATACCCGATCGCACGTCTTTACCAAAATGTACGCATCCACCGCATACTGGCCGGCACCAACGAGATCATGAAGGAACTGATCGCCCGTGATATGGAAAAGCGCTTGACATAAGCCCGATGGCTTATGCCCGCGGCGCAGGGATCAATAAATGGCTGGCCAGTCGATCCCGCGCGACACGGTCCAGGCCGAGTTCCTGAGCCAGGTAGGCGTCGACCGAGCCCCAACCCGCGGCCATCTCGGCGAACGAAGTCTCTAGATATTCCGCCCGAACCTGCGCCAGCAAGGTCAAGTCCTGCGACGGCGCATTCATTTTCCAGCGACCATTGCTGCGCAAGAAATCGTCGATGATCGTGCTGCGCGGCACGTCCAGCGCCAACAACAACAGGGCTGCGGCGAAGCCAGTGCGGTCCTTGCCAGCGGTGCAGTGAAACACCAGTGGATAGTTGTCAGGAACTTGCACTAGGCGCAGCAGCGCCGAAAATACCGGTGCCCGCTGGTGTACGAAGCGACGGTAGACTTCGTGCATCACCGTCAAAACCACGCCATCGTCCAGCGTGCCGGCCTCACGGTGCGCGCGCAACGAACCCATCGCTCGGGGCTCAATCGGAAGATGCATTTCACGCAGGTTCACCGAGCCCCATCGATTGGGCGCCAGACTGCGCTCCTGTTCACCGCGCAAGTCCACCCGCGTGCGAAAGCCCAGCGCGGCGATGCTCGGTTCATCATGAGATGCGAGCTCGGCAAAATGGCTCGATCGGAAGATACATCCCGGCGCGATCACCCGACCGTCGATGGTTGCAAGTCCGCCCAGGTCACGCAAGTTACCAACGCTGGTGGCGATATGGCTCACGCTCTCTCCCCCCATTTCTTGCGCCGAGACTTCGCGAAACATTGTCATTCCAGCTTGATGTTGGCGGCCTTGATCGCCGCGTCCCAACGCGCCATCTCAGCATTGACAAAGCTGCGCGCCGCCTCAGGGCTGCCGCCCTCGGGCTGAAAACCGTAGCCATGGATACGCGCACTCACATCAGGCAGCCTCACGATCCGGGTGATCTCGGTCGCCAGCTTATCGACAATGGACTTGGGTGTGCCAGCCGGTACCAGGGCCACGGACCAGCCCGACAGGTTCACGTTGGGATAACCAGCCTCCGCGAAGGTGGGAACCTCGGGATAATCCTTCAGGCGGTTGGGCAGTGCCACCGCCAGCAGCTTCATATGTCCAGCCTTTGCCTGCGTGGCCAGACTGCCGGTGGCCCCAAACATGGAGGCCATCTGACCGCCAATCACTGCCTGGATCGCAGGCACCTCACCCTTGAACGGCACATGTACAAGTTGAATATTCGCCGCATGGGCCAAGGTGCCGCCCATGATATTCCCCGAACTGCCGGCCCCACTGCTCCCGTAATCCACCCCTGAAGGCTGAGTTCGGGCCCATTCGACAAACTGCTGCACAGTCGTCGCGGGCACGGCCTTGCCGACGGCAAAACCGTTAGGTAGCATCGCTACCAGCGACACCGGCGTTAATTCCTGCAAACTATAGGATGTCGTCTTGGTCAACAAGAGCGTCTGCACCAGACTGCTGAGCGACAGCAGCACGGTGTGTCCATCGGGTGGCGACTTGGCGACTGCGCCGTAAGCAATGGCACCGTTGCCTCCCGCGCGGTTGTCGACGATCACCGGCTGTTTCCACGCCGCGCCCAATTTTTCTCCGATCAGTCGTGCGGTTCCGTCCAATGCACCTCCGGCCGGCGTCGGAATAACAATGCGGATCGGCTTGTTTGGGTAATCTGAAGTGTCCTGAGCCGAAGCGGACACAGACAGTGCCAAACCTGTGGCGGCGAGCATCAATGCCGCGGTGCGGCGAGTGACTTGGGTCATGGAATCTCCTTTTTTTGGTCAACGGGTTGATGGATCACTGCAAACGCGAGATCGAGGGGGCCGGCATGCCGCGCAGAGTCAGTTGGACGCGCTCGTGGTCAGCACAACGAAGCTGCCGCCGACAGCCGCTCGCGACACTGCGTCACCATGCGTTTGAGAAGCGCTTCGCAAGTGGGTACATCGTCAATCAAACCGATCACCTGACCCGCCCAGATCACGCCGTCCTCAAGCGCACCGCTGGTCAGGGCAGCGCGTCCGCGCGCGCCCGCCACCAAGGGGCGCAGGTCGTCGAAACTGCAGCCACCGGGTTGGTGCTCAAGCGCCAAAACTTGCTCGGAAATCGGGTTTGACAGCACGCGTGCGGTGTTCTTCAAAGTTCGGAACATCAGACGGGTGTCCGTCTCGCGGGCGGCCACCAAGGCCTGCTTGATGCGCTCGTGCACCGGTGCTTCCTGCGTTGCCACAAAGCGGGTACCCATGTTCACGCCCTCGGCGCCCAACGCCAGCGCAGCGGCCATTCCGCGCCCGTCGGCAATTCCACCCGACGCGATCACTGGGATCGTCAGTGCGCGCACCGCCGCCGGGATCAACACCAGACCCGGCACATCATCCTCGCCAGGGTGCCCCGCGCACTCGAAGCCATCGATACTCACGATGTGAACACCGCGCTTTTCAGCGGTCACCGCATGACGGACCGAGGTGCACTTGTGAATGATGGTTATGCCCGCGGCCAACAGGCGATCATAGATCTCGACAGGTACATTGCCCGCGGTTTCGACGAGCTTGACGCCTTGTTCGATGATGACGTCGAAAATGCGCTCGTACGGCGGGGGCGCGACCGTGCGCAGCATGGTGACGTTGACGCCGAACGGGCGCTTGGTCATTGTTTGACAACGCCTTATCTCACGCCCCAAGTCTTCCGGCGTAGCCTGTGTCAACGCGCTCAGTGTGCCAAGGCCGCCGGCGTTGGAGACCGCGGATGCCATCTCGGAGGTACCCACCCATTGCATACCGCCCTGGACGATCGGGAACTCAATCCCGAGCAGCTTAGTCACGCGGTTCTTTATCGGTTTCATCTCAGTTCAATTCAAAGTTGTAATCTTCCACGATCAAGCTCCGAGGATGGCGTTATCACCGGGACGCGACTCGACGATGAGCTTCACGGCGACCTTGCCGGCAAGCAAGTCCCAATTTCAAATTCCCGCCTGGCGCGGCCAGGATCACGATGCGCACGGACGCGCTGGCAACCAGCCCCGCCGCACAAAGATCCAGACACAACGCCAGAGGATTAGCACCGTCAAAGTAGCACCGAATCACACGAAATACCGTGGCAACAGGAATCAATGCAATCATCACATCTATTGCATGTTGTGGTTCAACCATTAGCATACATGCATAACAGCGACGCGTCAATTGCTGGTCGGTTGATGTCGATTGAACATTAAGTTGCGCCCACCGCGAGACAGGCGGCAATCGGCGATTGAAGGCGCAAACCGGAACGGATATCGGGTCAACAATCGTCATATGTATTACCATTGAACCTTCGTTTCGGCCAATCATCCATCAACAAAAAGGTCCCGAGTGCCCCG
>JAUSDQ010000256.1 GCA_030650525.1 Sulfuricaulis sp. | reverse complement strand
TCTTGTTCTAAAATCCTTATTCCTGTAAATCCTGAAAAATCCTGTTAATCCTGTCTATTAATCTTCCTCCGACACCGCCACCCGCTCCAGGCCGGCGAGGTGTTCGCCCTCATCGAGCCCGATCAAGCGCACACCCAGGGTATTGCGCCCGACGATGGAAATTTCCTTGACGCGCGTGCGAATCAGCGTGCCACCGCTCGTGATCAGCATGGCCTGATCCTCGTCGCCGACGACACAGGCGCTGACCACGGGGCCGTTGCGTTCGCTCACCTGAATCGAAATCACGCCCTGGCCGCCGCGGCGGTGTTTCGGATAATCATCGAGCGGCGTGCGCTTGCCGTAGCCATGGGTCGTCGCCGTCAGCACCGTCGAGGCAGTGCTCACGGCTTCCGGACAGGCGATAATGAGCGCAATGACCGACTGGTCCGGCTTCAGCATGAGGCCGCGCACGCCGCGCGCGGTGCGACCCATGTGCCGCACGTCCTCTTCGGCAAACCGCCCCACCTTGCCGGCATCGCTGAATAACAGAATATCGCACTTGCCGTTGGTATGACCGACGCCGATCAAGCGGTTGCCCTGTTCCAGTTCAATGGCGCGAATGCCGGTGGAGCGCGGACGCGTGAATTCCGTCAGCTCGGTCTTTTTGACCGTGCCGTCGGAAGTGGCCATGAACACGTAACCGCCCTGGGCGAAATCCTTTACCGGCAGGATGGCATTGACGTGTTCGCCCTCCTCCAGCGACAGCAGATTAACAATCGGTTTGCCGCGCGCACCGCGTCCGGCCTGCGGGATTTCATACACCTTCTTCCAGTACACCTTGCCCAAGCTGGTAAAACACAGAATGGTGGCGTGGGTGCTGGCGATCAGCAATTTATCGACAAAATCCTCTTCCTTCATGCTGGTCGCGGTTTTGCCGCGGCCGCCGCGCCGCTGCGCGCGATAGGCTGTCAGCGGCTGGGACTTGATGTAGCCGGCGTGGGACATGGTCACCACCACATCTTCATCGGCGATCAAATCCTCCATCGACAGGCTCACGCGGCTCTGCACAATTTCCGTGCGCCGCGCATCGCCGTACTGATCGCGGATGGCGATCAGCTCATCGCGGATGACGCGCATCAGGCGATCGGGTTTACCGAGAATATCGAGCAGGTCGGCAATGGTTTTGAGAATATCGCCGTACTCAGCGCGCAGCTTCTCCTGCTCCAGCCCCGTGAGGCGGTGCAGCCGCAAATCCAGAATCGCCTGGGCCTGGGTTTCCGTCAGGCGGTAACCTTTCGCGGTCAAGCCGAAGGCCTTGTCCAGTCCTTCCGGCCGGGTCAGGTCGGCATCGCCCGCGGACAACATTTTGGTCACCATTTTCGCCGGCCAAGTGCGCGCCAACATTTTCACGCGCGCCTCGTCCGGATCCTTGGCCGCCTTGATCAACGCAATCATCTCGTCGATGCTCTCCAGCGCGACCGCGAGGCCCTCCAGGATATGTGCACGATCGCGCGACTTGCGCAGGTCGTAGATCGAACGGCGCGTGACGACTTCGCGCCGGTGGCGCAGGAACGCCTCGATCAGTTCCTTGAGATTGAGCAGGCGCGGCTGGCCGTTGACCAGCGCCACCGCGTTGATGCCGAACACACTCTGCATCGCCGTGTGTTCGTACAGATTGTTGAGAATCACATCGGCGACCGCGCCGCGCTTGAGGTCGATCACCATGCGCATGCCGGACTTGTCCGACTCATCGCGCAACTCCGCGATGTCTTCGATCTTGCCATCGCGCACCAGCTCGGCGATGCGCTCGAGCAGCAGCGCCTTGTTCACCTGATACGGCAGTTCGGAGACGACGATGGTCTGACGGTTGCGCTTCTCGTCGGTCTCGATCTCGACCCGCGCGCGCACATATACCCGACCGCGTCCGGTGCGATAGGCCTCGTGGATGCCATCGACGCCGGTGATGATCCCCGCCGTCGGGAAATCCGGACCGGGAATGTGTTTCATCAGCTCGTCGATGGTGGCGTGCTCATTCTCGATGACCGCAAGGCAGGCATTGATCACTTCGTTCAGGTTGTGCGGCGGGATGTTGGTCGCCATGCCCACCGCGATGCCCGAGGAGCCATTGATCAGCAGGTTTGGAAGCTTGGCCGGAAACACCACCGGCTCGTGTTCCGAGCCATCGTAGTTGGGCGCATAATCGACCGTTTCCTTGTCGAGGTCGGCCAGCAACTCGTGGGCAATGCGCGCCATGCGGATTTCGGTGTAGCGCATGGCCGCCGGGGCGTCGCCGTCGACCGAGCCGAAGTTACCCTGCCCGTCCACCAGCATGTAGCGCAGCGAGAATGACTGGGCCATGCGCACGATGGTGTCGTACACCGCGGTGTCGCCGTGCGGGTGGTATTTACCGATGACGTCGCCGACCACGCGCGCGGATTTCTTGTAAGCCTTGTTCCAGTCGTTGCCGAGCACGTGCATGGCGTACAGCACACGCCGGTGCACCGGCTTCAGGCCGTCGCGCACGTCCGGCAGCGCCCGGCCCACGATCACGCTCATGGCGTAATCGAGGTAGGAGCGTTTCATCTCATCTTCGAGATTGACCGGGATGGTTTCTTTGGCGAATTGTTCCATGTCGAAATCAGTTACCCGATCGCGGATAACTTATTGATAAGTAACTGATAAGTAATTGTTTTGCTACCTGTCTCGGCACTGGAGAAGCGCCGAATTCTAGCACGCCTACCCCCCTATCTGCACTTAAAAACCGGGGGCTTGGACGGCACGGGAGGCGGGAAAAATAAGTCTAAAACAAGGCAGTTTCGTAGGGCGCGTACCACGCGCCATGGTTTAGTCATGGTTAAACGACGGGACGGCGCGTGATACGCGCCCTACATTAATTACTTCTGCATCATCGCAAGCATCTTGTCGCGGGTGGGGTTCGTGACCACACCTTTTTCAGTCACGATAGCGTCAATCAGCTCCGCCGGCGTGATGTCGAAGGCCGGATTCCAGGCCTTGGCGCCCTCGGGCGAGGTGCGCGTGCCGCCGTAATTCAAGACCTCCGACTCGGCGCGGGTCTCGATAGGGATGCCGTTGCCGTCCGGAGTGGACAGGTCCACGGTGCTGGTGGGCGCCACCACCATGAACTTCACCTTATGGTAGCGCGCGGCCACCGCCGTCATATAAGTACCGATCTTGTTGGCGGTATCGCCATTGGCGGCGATGCGGTCGGCCCCGACGATGACCCACTTCACCTTGCCCTGCTTCATTAAGTAGGTCGCGGCACTGTCGGCCAACAGCGTCACCGGAATGCCCTCCTGCACCAGCTCCCACGCCGTCAGGCGCGCGCCCTGGAGCCAAGGGCGAGTCTCGTCGGCGTACACTTCTTTGATTCGTTTGGCGGCGTAACCGGAACGCACCACGCCCAGGGCCGTGCCGTAGCCGCCGGTGGCGAGCGCGCCAGTGTTGCAGTGCGTCAGCACCCCGCTGCCCGGCTCAATCAGCGCCGCACCCAGCTCGCCCATGTGCCGGTTGGCGGCGATGTCTTCGACATGGATGCGTTGCGCTTCCGCCAGCAGCCGCGGTACCGGATCGCCCGAGATGCCGCTATTAATGATGCCGCGCATATATTCCACCGCCCAACGCAGGTTCACCGCCGTCGGGCGAGCTTCGGCAAGGAGATTCAAATCCGCCTGAATCGTCTTCTGCCAGCCACCGGGGCTCTCCTTATAACGGTCCCGCGCCGCCAGCACCACGGCATAAGCCGCCGTCACACCGATCGCCGGCGCCCCGCGCACGACCATGTCCGTGATCGCCTTGGCGCTTTCCGGAAGATGATCGAGATATAAATGTTCGAATTTGCCGGGGAGAATGCGCTGGTCGATGAGTTTCAACCGGCCGTTTTCCCACTCGACGGCGCGGATATGGTCGTAGGCGGTTTCTTTGGGTTTGAAGGAGGTCATGGGAGCGAAGTATATCGTAATCAGTAGTTGATGTAGGGTGGGTTAGGCGTTTTTTGCCGTAACCCACCGAACAAGATGTTGTGTCAGCTCCGCCGACGATAAAAACCTAATTGCGGGTGGCTCCGTCCCTGCACCCTGGGTAGCTTTCTCTTGCTTGTCCAAGAGAATTGAGTGAACTTCACCCTACATTAATTACCGAGCGCGCGAGGTGAACTAAGTTTGGCGCAATCGCTGGCGATGCTATTTACAGTTTCTTGGCGCATTCAACGGTTAGCTTAAATTCGTCGCTGGGGACGTAGGATGGATCGTCATCCAGTCCGCCGTCCCAGGAGCCCGATATCAGGCAAAAGATATCGGGGTTCTGAATTCGGAACGCGGTGCCATCCGGCCCGTCGGCCTCGTTATCCGCCTTCCATCCGCGGTAATACATTTCTGAACCCTCGGATGGATAGAGAAAGTTTGGCAACCAGTCGTCGCCCGCAGTTTTCTTGTTCCCGGACAGCGTTACCGCGCAGCCTTCGTAACGTTGCCCGTTAAACGTGAACCCGCTGTTCTTTTCAAGATGGCCGCCGTCCACCTGCGATAACTTCCGATAGACACGCTGGCAGATTTCGGGCAACGACTCATAGGAAGATACTTTCACTCTTGTCTCCGGCTGGCTCAAAAACGCATCGGATGGATTTTCTACTCTGGCGGTCATGCCTCCCCGGCCTGGAAACGGAAGCGATTTAATTTTTGTCAGATCAACCCGGTAATGAACCGAGGTATCGGCGATGGCGCGGTCTTGCACAATCGCTGTTATCGATTGCAGTGCCGGAGATACACCGCCGACGGCCAGGCGGTAGTCGCCGCCCGGTTTCCCGGTGATTGCCAATGAATACGTTGTCGAGGCCGCCGGCTTGACGGTGACGACGATGGTTTCGCTCTCGTTGCCGCTGCTGTCGAGGCCTGTTCTGCGCTCCGCGCTCGAATGAGGTATTTCTCGATGCACAGTGTTGTTAAACGTATCGATCCCGCTGCGCCGGCCCTGCGGATCGGTGACGACCAGACCCACGAGCAATTTATCGTGTTGTTGCGTGACCGCTTGATTTCCCACTTGAACGCGCAGCGCCGCCTCGGTGGGCGCCGATTGCGCGGGGATCAGCACCAGACTTCGCGGCATCGGGCCGGTATCGTTCTTCGAGAGAGATTTCGCGTCGATGACGGCCGGACTCGCCGCGCGCATTTCAGGAGAAAACAGACGATGCCAGGACTCACGTCCGCTCTCCGAGAAGACGATCCACGTCAAGCTAGGCGCAACCAGCATGACGAGCCAAATAAGCAGCCGTTTCACAGGTTTGATACTAAATAATCAGGCTCTGCATTGCGCGCTTTAGCCAAGCAAGTCTTTCCCATCGAAGTTCTGAGGTTGATTGGTCCATCCCGTGCGGCCGTCTGGGCCTTGAATTTTAATCCACCAAATCGACTTGGGCTCTTGCTCCAGTACGCCCCAGCACCAGTCTTTGTCGGCGCAACGATAACCGCCTTGGCCGTCATAATTCACGGAAGAAAATTCCACCTCATACTGTTTCCCTGCAAACCAAACTGTGTAAACTCCTTCCCCGTGGTAGCCATACAACCAGATCAGATCCCCCGGCCGGTACTTGTCATGGGGTTTACGCACTCTGAATTTTCCCGGCCGTGTGGTGTGAACCTCTCCCGTCAGCGCCTTCACATGGCCGCCGGCGCTTAGATGTGCAATGACCTTGGCGCCTTTCTCCGGCGCCGAGTAGATCGGCGTCTCCTTCAGCGTCACCCACTCCCGGTAGGCGCAGCCCTCAAAGGGGCACAGACCCTTCTCGATCAGAAACGAGGGCGGCGGCGGTTCCGACGCGGCGCAGGGCAACACCAACACGGCGAGAATTATCGAGAGGACTACACCCGCCTTATTGAGATAGGCCCGAATTTTCATGGGAAAATCAGATGGCATAACGCTTCGTTGGTGGAAGAACTTCAGGGTTAGGTCTTGAAATATGAGTATTCGATGACGAAACGTTACACCTTGTCCTGAGTCATGCCGCCACGCTGTAGCGTTCTATTTCATCGTGGATGGGTAATATGGAGTATCGGCCTTCTAACCACTCGCGATTGGCGACAACCAAGGTGCTGATTACCACGCCATGAGCAAGCTGGATATCATAAAGTGTATCGGTGATGGCGTTGCGCTCGCGCCAAGTCAGCTCCCGCGTTGTCAGCACGAGCAAATCGATATCTGACTCGGCATCGTCGGTGCCCCTGGCTTTCGATCCGTACAAAATGATCAACTCAACAGGATATTTCTGCACGAGCAGATTTTTAGCGGCCTCAATCGCCTTTCGGTCGTTGGATTTGAGCGAGATATGGGCAAGCGTTTTCATATGGTGAACTCTAGCCTTCTTCTTTAACCGGCAGCCGGAAGACAGCATCGGGATTGTAGAATTTTCCTCGAATACCCTTGCTGAAGTCATATCGTCGTTTCATAGCATCACCTCATCATCAAGTCGCTAACAGGCCGGAGGAGGTCGCGCGCGTCAGGCGAATGAATGCAGAGCTAGCCAGTGCGGCGCTGCTTGCCGCGTCCGGTTGAGCGCCGTGCCTGAGCCGACGCTTTTTGCGCGACGTCGACAATGGAGTGAAGCGCCTTGTTAACAGCGGCCGAGTTGGGGAAATATGCTGCTACCTCGTCATCCAGGACAACCACATTGGAACTGGCCTTGATGCGCTCGTAATACTTGCCGCGTTCGAGCTTTCCAAAGTCAGATCGTTTGTATTCAGCTCGCAGATCGTCGGTGACAGGTTTAGCTTTCTTCATAAATGCGTCTTTCAGACTGGGTTGCGACACGGGCGCTGATGATGCGGATGGCTACACCGCGCTCGGTCTGAGATACGACCAAAAGCCGACCTTGTGATGACATTCCGAAAGCGATCAATCTTTCTTCATCCTCGGAGTGATCGGGATCGGCGCCCGTAACCGCCAGCGGGTCGTAGAATATGCTGGGGCTTCCTCAAATGAGACTCCGTGCTTTTGGAGATTCTTTCGAGCCTTGGCGGGGTTCCATTCGAAATGCATGCCCCAATTTTAAGCATATTTCCTGATTTGGGTCTAACTTAAATTGGGTTCAGCCACATAACTGAAATATTGATTCCCGCAGGTTAGTCACCTGCAATTCTAATGCTGAAGGCACCGCATCAATGCGCCGCTGACAGCGGATAGGTTTCATCTCGCGTCATGAACGCGGCGTATTGCAAGGCCTGTTGGATGTCCTCCGGTTGCAGGTCCGGATACTCATCGAGAATGTCCTTGGCGGTCATGCCGTTGGCAACCATGTTCACCACATGCGCGACCGTGATGCGCATGCCGCGAAGGCAGGCCCGTCCAGCCATGATCTTAGGATTAAAGGTTACGCGATCGAACATAACGGTGCTCCTTGGATTTATATAAACAGTCTACACCTGAGACGCCCGCTTTGCTGCTCCCCATACGGCCGTCTTGAGTGTTCGGCGGGTTACGGCAAAAATCGCCTAACCCACCCTACATTTAATTCCTGGATCCCCGCTTTCGCGGGGACGGCGGTTAGGTATACTGCCTCCGCCCGACACCACAAAAACAACCCATGCAAACCATCGACACCTTAATAAATGCCCGCTGGGTGATCCCGGTCGAACCTGATGGACTCACGCTGGACCACCACAGTATCGCCCTGCACGGCGGCAAAATCGCGGAAGTTCTGCCCACGGCTGATGCCGTGAAGAAATATCACGCGGCCGAAACCATTGATTTGTCTCACCATGCCCTGATCCCGGGACTGATCAACGCGCACACCCACGCTGCCATGAGCCTGTTCCGCGGGCTGGCGGACGATCTGCCGCTCATGGACTGGCTCAACAATCACATCTGGCCGGCGGAGGCGAAGTGGGTCAGTCCTGATTTCGTGCGCGACGGCACCGAACTCGCGATCGCCGAGATGCTGAAGAGCGGCACCACCTGCTTCAGCGACATGTATTTCTTTCCCGACGTCACGGCGCGCGTATGCCATGATACCGGCATGCGCGCCTGCGTCGGGCTGATCATGATCGATTTCCCGAGCGCCTGGGCGCAGAACGCGGATGAATATCTGCACAAGGGCCTGAAGCTGCACGACGAGTTGCGTAACAGCGAACTCATCAGCACCGCCTTCGCGCCGCACGCGCCCTACACGGTCTCGGATGCGCCGTTCGAAAAAATCCGCATGTACGCCGATGAGCTCGACATTCCGGTTCACATGCACGTACACGAGACCGCGCACGAGGTCGAGGCCGGTATGAAGCAACACGGCATGCGGCCGCTGGCGCGGCTCGTGAATCTCGGCCTGCTCGGGCCGCGGCTGATCGCGGTGCACATGACCCAGCTGCTGCCGGCGGAAATCGAATTACTGGCGCAGGCCAACGTCAGCGTCGTCCACTGTCCGGAATCGAATCTTAAACTCGCGAGCGGCTTCTGCCCGGTGCACGCGCTGCTGAAGGACAAAGTGAACGTCGCGCTCGGCACCGACGGCGCGGCCAGCAACAACAACCTCGACATGCTGGAGGAGATGCGCATCGCCGCGCTGCTCGCCAAGGGCGCGAGCCAGGATGCCACGGCGGTTCCGGCACACACCGCGCTGCGCATGGCCACGCTCAACGGTGCCAAGGCGCTGGGCATCGAGGCGCGCACCGGTTCGCTCACGGCCGGCAAGGCGGCGGACATCGCCGCGATTGATCTGTCAGCCATTTCCAGCCAGCCGGTTTACGATCCGGTGTCGCAGATCGTCTATACCGCCACGCGCGATCAGGTCTCGGACGTGTGGGTAAACGGCCGGCATCTGCTTGCGAAACACCAGCTGACCAGCCTCGACGAAGCTGCCATGCGGGACAAGGCAGCGGCGTGGCGTGATAAGATAGCTTCAAGCAACCACGGATGAACGCAGATAAACACGGATAAAGGCTATTACTGGTGCCTCACAGTTTCGCTGATCCGCGTTCATCTGCGTTTATCCGCGGTTTCAGGATTAAAATGACTCATACCAAGCAAAACGTCGACCCGGACGAGATCGCCAAATTCGCGCAGCTCGCGGCGCGCTGGTGGGACCCGCACAGCGAGTTCAAGCCGCTGCACGAGATCAACCCGCTGCGCCTCAACTATATTAACGATCGCGTCGGGCTGAAGGACAAGACCGTGCTCGACATCGGCTGCGGCGGTGGCATCCTCGCGGAGAGCATGGCGGCGCATGGCGCGCGCGTGACGGGCATCGATCTGGGCGAAGCGCCGCTCGCGGTGGCCAAGCTGCATCTCAAGGAATCGGGGCTCAAGGTCGATTACCGCTTCATCAGCGCCGAAGACCTCGCGCGCGAACAACCCGAAGCCTTCGACGTCGTGACCTGCATGGAGATGCTGGAGCACGTGCCCGACCCGGCCTCGACCATCGCGGCCTGCGCCAAGCTGGTCAAACCCGGCGGTCAGGTGTTCTTCTCCACCATCAACCGCAATCCCAAGTCGTGGCTGTTCGCCATCGTCGGCGCGGAATACGTGCTGAACCTGCTCCCGCGCGGGACGCACGAGTACATGAAATTCATCAAGCCCTCGGAGCTCGAAGGCTGGGCGCGGCAGTCGGGCCTGACCATGCGCGAGCTGATCGGCATGCATTACAACCCGCTCACGCGCGAATACCGGCTGGGACGTGGCGTGGACGTGAACTACATCGCCTACACCACGCGCGGTGACTAATCACATCCGCACGGTCCTGTTCGACCTCGACGGCACGCTGGCCGACACCGCGCCGGACCTGGCGCATGCGTTGAATACGCTGCTGGTTGAGAAAGGCAAGAAGGCGCTGCCCTACGAAACCATCCGTCCCGAGGTATCGCACGGCGCCACGGCGCTGATCAAGCTCGGATTCGGCGTCGGTCCCGGCGATGCCGGTTTCGACCGGCTGCGCGAACGGTTTCTCGCGCTCTATTCCGCCGACCTCTGCCTGCATACGAAACCCTTTACCGGCATCGAACCGCTGCTGAAATCCTTGCAGCAGCAAGGCATCAACTGGGGCATCGTCACCAACAAGCCAGCGTTCCTGACCGACCCGCTGGTGGCGAGCCTGAATCTCGCCCCGGCGCCGGCCTGCGTGGTGAGCGGTGACACCGTCGCCAACCGCAAACCGCATCCCGAGCCGATGCTCCATGCCTGCACCGCGGCCGGAAGCCGCCCGGAACAATGCCTGTATGTCGGCGATGCCGAGCGCGACATCCAGGCCGGCCGGCACGCGGGCATGAAGACGCTGGTGGCGCTGTTCGGTTACATTAGTAAGGATGAAACGCCACAGAACTGGGGTGCCGACGGCATGATCCGTACGCCGCGCGAAATTCTCGACTGGCTGAAGAGCGATGGCTGATACCGCGACATATATTCTGATCGGTGCCGTCATTCTGCTAGCGGCGGTGCTCGGCTGGTTCATCGCGCGCCTGCGCAGCCAGAAGCGCCTCACGGAACTCACGACCACGCTCGAACTGGAACGCAAGGCGGCGCAGGAAAAACTGGCCGGACTCGAGCAGACCTTTATCGCCCTCTCCAACCGCGCGCTGAAGGAAAACAACACCGCGTTCCTGCAGCTCGCACAGGAAACCCTGAAGCAATTCCACGTGCAGGCCAAGGGCGACCTCGAGCTAAAGGAAAAGGCGGTCGAGAACCTGATCAAACCGGTGCGCGAGGCGCTGGAGAAGACCGAGCAGCAGATCCGCCTGATGGAAAACGAGCGCAAGCAGGCCTACGGCTCGCTCACCAAGCATCTCGAAACCATGACCCAAACCCAGCAACTGCTGCAAGGCGAGACGCGCAATCTGGTGCAGGCGCTACGCCGCCCGGAAGTGCGCGGTCAGTGGGGCGAGCTGACGCTCAAGCGCATGGCGGAACTGGCCGGGATGGTGGAGTACTGCGATTTCTACGAGCAGGAACAGACGAACACCGAGGATGGCCGGTTGCGCCCCGACATGATCGTGCGCATGCCCGGCGGGCGCGAGATCGTGGTGGACGTGAAAACGCCGCTCGAC
>JAUSDQ010000090.1 GCA_030650525.1 Sulfuricaulis sp. | reverse complement strand
GTCAGCACATAGCGGCACATCGCTAACGGCAGCCACAGGTAATCATCCGAACAATGCGTACGCACGCCACGGCCCGCTGGCGGATGCCACCAATGCTGAACATCGCCCTCCACGAACTGACGGCTGGCGCACAGCAGCAGTTGCGCGCGCAGCCGCTGCGGCTCGGTGTGCACCAGCGCCATCGCATCCTGTAACTGATCGCGGAAACCGAAGGCGCCCCCCGATTGGTAATAGCCGCTGCGCGCCCACAGACGGCAGGCCAGGGTCTGGTACAAAAGCCAGCCGTTGGTCAGGACGTTGAGCGACTTGTCCGGTGTTTCCACTTGCACGGCGCCGAGTGTGTGGTTCCAGTATTGCCAAACTTTTTCCAGCGCCGCACGGGCCGCCGCCGATCCCCGGAAGCGATTCACCAGTTTGCTGGCGTCAGCGGCGTCGCGCCCGACGCCGAGCGTGAATCGGATCTCGCGCTCTTGTCCCGTGGCCAGCTCGAATGAAACCTGGATCGCGCCGCAGGGATCGAGCGCGGCCCCCACTTTGCCGGACAGCCGTGCGCGCATCATCGCGGCCGGATTGTTGAGCGTGGCATTGCGCCCGAGGAATTCAGTGCGGTCGCCGCTCACGGTTCGAGTGGTATCGTCGACATTGAAGAACGCCGTCCGCTCGGCGAACTCGGTGTTGTACGGGTTGCGCGCGAACAGCGCGCCGCTGCTCGGGTCGATTTCGGTGATCACGTGCATGGCCGATTTCGACCGCAGGTCTCCCAATACCCATTCGACATAGCCGGTGGCGGAGAGCCGGCGGGGCCGGTCCGATTCGTTGCGCACTTTCAACACCGCGAATTTGACCGCGGCATCCAGGGCCACGTAAACCCACAGCTCCGAGCGGATACCGCGTTCCACGTGTTCGAAAACGCTGTAGCCAAATCCGTGGCGGGTGACGTAAGGTGTCGCGCCGCGACAGGGCAACGGCGTCGGCGACCAGAAGTGGCCGCGTTCTTCGTCACGGATGTAAAAGGCCTCGCCGCTGGTATCGCTCACCGGGTCGTTGTGCCACGGCGTGAGGCGGAACTCGTGAGCATTCTCGCTCCAGGTATAGCCCAGGCCGCTCTCCGAGATGACCGTTCCAAACTGCGGATTGGCCAGCACGTTCGCCCACGGTGCCGGCGTCACTTGGTGGTGCGCCGTGGAAATGACGTATTCGCGTCCGTCCGGCGTGAATCCGCCCAGCCCGTTGAACAGCAGCAGATCGTTGCGCGGCTTGGCCTCGGTGGTGTCAGGTTCAATGCGCCGGACTCGAGTCGGCGTAAACCGCGCGACGCGTACTTCCACCGGACCGCGGCGATTGATTTGTTCGGCCAGCGTGCCGCGGCTGTCGCTGATAATGACGCGCGCGACGGTTTGCAGCAGAATGCGATCTTCGTTCGATATTTGTTCGCCCGGTCGCACAAAAATTCCGCCTGGCCGGTCCACGACGTTGGCCTCGAGGCCGGCGGCGATCAATCCCATGATTTGCTCATGCAACAGTTGCCGGTAACCGACGTGGTCTTCGTTCCAGATCGCCAGATCCACGGCCAGCCCCTTCAGGCGCCAATAGGCGTGCGCCTGCACCAGCTGGCGCACCAGATCGATATTCGCCAGGTCTTTGATCTGCAGCAACACGATCGGCAAATCGCCGGAGATGGCGTAACCCCATAAGCCGGATTGTCCACGCCGGTTTTTAATGAGCACGGCGGTGTCGGCGCGCAGCGAGGCATTGGCATGAACAATGGAGTTGGCCAGGCGCCCATAGAGCTGCGCGTCGGCTTCGGTGGCGTTGATTTGCCGCAGGGTTACCTGGTTATGCGTCCACGCCAAGTCAAAGACGCGATCGGCGATACGCCGGTCATGGTATTTCTCGACCAGGCTTAGGGCGGCGTCCCGAGTTTCGCCGACGCCGGAGACTATATCTATTTTTGCCGATTCGTCCGGATCGAGCGTGATACGGCAACGGATGGCGACAATCGGATCGAGCACGGAACCTTGACTGCCCGAGAGCACCGCCGATTCGCGCAGCGCTTGCGGATCGGCGCTGGTGTTTCCGCGGCCGATGAACTGCATGCGGTCGGTCTCATAGGAGATTTCTCCGATGCCGGTTCTATGCACGGCCATCAGATGAAACATCCATGGCGTTGCCTCCTCACGCGAACGCGGCCGGCGCGTGCACAGAATCGCCTGCCGTGGAGGGATGATCTCGGTTTGCACGAAAAGATTGCTGAACGTGGGATGCAAGGCTTCCGCCGCCGGCGTGGCCAGCACCACTTCCGCATAACTCGTGACGTCGATGGTGTGGCGGGTGCGCGCGCGGTTGGTGATGCGCACGCGGCGCAATTCGATGTCGTCTTCCGGCGAAACCACGATTTCGGTATGGGTGACGATATCGCCATCGCCGACAGAATCCCGGCGCCGGAATTCCGCGCGCCCTTCCGGGAAAATGGCTTCGTAATGTTTCGGTGTTTTCAGCGTTGGCTGATAGGCGGTTGACCAGACGGTCCCGCTCGTCACGTCGCGCAAATAACAAAACGTACCGCCGTTGTCGCCGCTAGCGTCTTCGCGCCAGCGTGTAACGGCCAGATCTTTCCAGCGGCTGTAGCCGCCGCCGGCGTTGGTGATCATCACGTGGTAGCGGCCATTCGATAGCAGCTGTACTTCCGGTATCGGCGTGTTCGGGCTGTTGAAAGTGCGCACCGGCATTGCCTCCTCGCTGAAGGCGCCACGCAATGCGGAGAGCTGGGCGGTCTGGGGAGAAACCGTCGTGGCCTTGGGAATGCGTTCCTGAAGCAACAACGCGGTGGCTTGGAACGGTGGATCCGATTCGAACCGTTTCTGCATCGGTCGGTCGAGAAGCAGGTAGGCCAGAGCAAGCAGACTCATGCCCTGGTGGTGCGTCATGAACGATCGTATCACCGCGCCCGATTGTCCGCGCGGCACCCGCGACGGGGTGTAGTCGATGGCTTCATAGAAACCGAATTTTCCCAGCAGCCCGGCGGCGGCGAGCCGCTGCAAGTTCAGACAAGCCGCTTCCGGCGCCACCATCAATGCCAGCGCTGAAGCATAGGGAGCAACGACCAAATCCTCGGCGAGTCCGCGTTTGAGCCCCAGGCCAGGCACGCCGAAGGCGCGGTACTGATAGTTGAGACGAACGTCGGTCGTGTTATATCCGCTTTCCGACATGCCCCACGGTACGCCACGTTGCCCACCGTACTCGATATGACTTTCCACCGCCGTCCGATAAGTTTGGTCGAGTAATGTACTTTCGTATGTCGGCATCATCAGCAGCGGCATGAGGTACTCGAACATCGAACCGCTCCAGGACAGCAGCACCGGCGCGCCACCGGCGGTCGTGAGCTGGCGCCCCAGCGCGAACCAACTCTCCTGCGGCAGTTGTCCCTGAGCAATCGCCACGAAAGTGCTGAATCTCGCTTCCGAAGCCAGCAGATCGTAGTAACTCGCGTCCAGTCGGCGCTCATCCACGTTGTACCCGATCGCCAGCAGATGGCGCGTATGGTCGTACAGGAAGTCATACTCCAGGTGTGCGAGTTCGGTGGAGCGCGCTGCTAAATGTTCGATAGCCGCGATCCGCTCTTGGGCGCGGCGGCTGGCTTCGAGAATGAGCGGCCGCGATTCATTCAGCCATCCGCGTTGCTCGGGTGTTATCGTGCCGTCCGGACGCTGCGCGACGGTCGATGACAGTTCTCCTGCGAGTTTGGCCACTTCGCGCAGCGTGGGTATTTCGCTGACGCCGAGTAAGTCGTTAAGTCCGTTCGGTGCCGTCGGTAGTAGTGTCCACGGGGCGAGAAACGCCGAATCATCGAGAAGGTTTTGACATTGCCGGGCCAATGTTTGCGCCCACAGCTGTGCTTGGCTCTCGGGCTCGCTATCGATGTCATGGGCCGCTTGGGCCACGGATATCGCCAGGCGTTCGAGAAATAATCGTGCTTGTGCGAGCGTAGCGGGTCTGGAAGAACAGGCGGAATCTATATCTGCCTTAAGCGGCGCGAGCGCCGCCGATTTAATTTTTCCCGCCGCCTCCATCAACACATTGAGCGTATCGCGCAAGCCTTCGACCCAGCGTGCCCCCAGAATTTTTTGATCGGGAAGCGCCAGCAGACCCGGCCGCAAGGTCAGCAGATGACCCGCCAGGTTGCCGCTATCCACCGATGAAATATAGGTAGGATGCATCGGCTTCAGCGATTGCGTGTCGTACCAGTTGTAAAAATGACCGCGGTGCCGTTCCATGGATTCCATGGTGTCAAACGCATTCAGCGTGCGTTCGATGAGTTGGCCGGCGTCAATGTAGCCGAAGTCGTAGGCGGACAGGTTCGCGAGCAACGCCAACCCCATGTTAGTCGGCGATGTGCGGTGTGCCACCATGCCAAGGGGATGTTCCTGATAATTATCCGGCGGTAGCCAATGGTCTTCCGGGCCGATAAAAGTTTCGAAGAAGGCCCAGGTCTTGCGGGAAATTTTCTGGAGAAAGAGCGTCTGGCCGGCGGTTAATTTAGCTTCGCGGCGTACCAGCGGGCGGCTGAGCCACCAGGCGATAGCAGGGGAGACCGCCCATAAGATCAATATAGGTTCGGCCACGGCCAACACGGCTGGCTTCCAGATGCCGAGATACACCGCCGTGCTCATGGCGATGACCGGTGCGCTCCACATCGTCCGAAACGAGGCGGCCAGGCCCCCATCGCTATCGCGGTCCGTCTCGTCCGCCGGACGCCACTCCAAAAGCCGTCTGTGTGTGATGAGCATGCGTCCGAGGGTGCGCACGATCGCTTCCAGGCTAAATATCGCTTCGTAGGGAAGACACGCGAGCGTGAATACCGCTTGATAAAAATGCCGGCCCGTGGCGCGCGCGACGGCGGCGAGATGCTGACTCAGTAACATGTCAAAGGGCTTTTGAAACAACTCTGAAATAGAGGCAATCAAACAAGGGATCAGAACGATCCCCAGCGCCGCCAAGGTCCAAAACCAAGCGGACGATAATATCGTCCAGCCCAAGAGCAACAAAAACATCAACGCCGCCGGCGCCAAACTGCGGCGTAAGTTGTCGAGGAGTTTCCATTGGGACAGCAGCGAGAGCGGATTCTTTAGGCGGCTGCGTGGCTTAAATCCGGGAACGCCTGACAACAACCAGCGCGCGATCTGCCAATCTCCGCGGATCCAGCGTTGCCGGCGGCTCACGTCCGCGCTATAACGTGCCGGGTATTCCTCGTATAACATCACATCGCTCAACAGCCCGGCACGCGCATAACATCCTTCCAGAAGATCGTGGCTCAAGATGCGGTTCTCGGGAAAGCTCCCGTTCAAGGCCTGCTCAAACGCGTCCACATCGTAGATTCCTTTGCCGATGAACGAGCCTTCACCGAACAGATCCTGGTAAATATCGGAAACTGCGCGCGTATACGGATCGATGCCCGACTCGCTCCCTTGCATACGCGCGTAGCGCGAGCGGTTCGCGCTCGGCAGGCTTACCACCACGCGCGGTTGCAGGATGCCGTAGCCTTCGCCGACGCACTGTTTGTTTTCGTCGTAGTGGGCGCGATTCAGCGGGTGCGCCATGGCGCCGACAAACTGGCGCGCGGAGTCACGCGGCAGTTGCGTATCGGTATCCAGCGTTATGACATACTTGACGTTCGATAAAAACTCGTTGTTACCGACGATGAGCGAGAAGCGATCTTTCGCGCCGCCACGCAGCAGTGCATTCAGGTCCGCCAGTTTTCCGCGTTTACGTTCGTAACCCATCCAGGTCCGCTCTTGCGGATTCCACCGGCGCGGACGATGAAACAGAAAGAACGTGTCGCCGTGGGCCCCACGGTATTTCTCATTCAGCGCTTCGATGTTTTTTCGTGCCCGCTGCAACAGCGGTCTGTCTTCGGGTAGTGTTTCCTCATGAGCGTCTTGAAAATCCGTCAACAGGCCGAAGTACAGATTGTCATCCCGATTCGCCAGGAACCGGACTTCCAGCGCCTCGCTGAGCTCGTCGATGTTTTGAGTGCTCACGAGCATCGTCGGGACCACCACCAGCGTGCGCGCCGTGGGCGGGATTCCTAGAGAAAAGTCCATGCGCGGCAATATCTGCGGCATCGCCAATATTGTCGCCAGCCAGTTCACCAGCGCCACCGCCAGCTGGCTGGTGCTCACCGCCGCGACTACGCCTATCAGTACCAGCACCCAATTCGGTAACTCGCCGGTCAGCGCTTGCGCCAGGAAGACTATAGTGAAGATCGCCGTTAGCAGCGCGATGGTGCCGAGGTAGAGAATTAAGGGAAACCGACGTTGTATTTTCCGCAGCGCTTCGGCGGGCGACAGGCGTGCCTGCGCCGCGTGCTCGAGCTGCGTTAAGCCTTTGCCTATTAAATAAAATCCCACATGGGTTGTTCGATCGCCGGTGCCTGGTTCGATGCTTCCGGGTTGGCGCGTCAGTTGGATCGCCGTGCGCGCCACGTCGGCTTCGGGCAGGCGACTGTGTTTTGCTATTTTCTCCACGACATGGCGGTAGCGGTCACGCGTGGCGAAATCCATTGCGCCGTAGGCTCCGCCCGGATCCTCACGCAACGTCTGTTCGACAACACTCATCGTCTCGACAAACTCACGCCAATCCATCACCCCCAGAAACCGCAGACTGCCGATACTGTTGCTGATGGAGACTTGGTCAGCCGCCTGCTGCTGAGTTCCGGATTGCACTAGCTGCTCGATCGTAAGACCCGATTCAGCAAGCTGCTGTTCGATCCACGTCAGCGGCAAGGCCAATGCCGGGCTCTGCCCTTGTAAGCGGCGCGCCAATTCCGAAACGAACGAGGTCGTCATGGGCGGATTCGAACGCGCCATGTCCGCGGTCATGAGGATCAAACTCTTTGGGTCGCGCTCGGCGATATCCGACATTTGGTCCGCCCAACGGTTGGCGTGGTTTTGGTCGGTTCGGTCGGCGGCGATCTGGGCGGCCACGCGCCGCAGGTTTTCGATCGAGGCCAGGCGCAGCATGATGGGGATGGCCCACAATTCGCCGAGCTTAAGCGGGGTGACCGTCTGATAGGCTGCTACAAAACGGCGCAGACTGCCCGGGTCCACCCGTCCATCGCCGTGCGATATCGTCTCCAAGGCGATGTCATAGACGCGCGGAAGCCCGGCGGAGGGGCCGTGCGCCAAGCACGGCAGTTCGCGGCTGTAATCCCGCGGCAAATGCCGCTTGGCCGTGCGAATTTGTTCTTGGATCAGATAGAAGTTATCGAGCAGCCATTCGCCCGCCGGCGTAATCCGGCGGTTTGCCGTCACCGCCGCCGTGAGCAGCTGAATGACTTCAATCAGGATGCGTTCATTCGCCGCCAGCCGCGTTAGCAGCTGGTCCTTGGCGCGTCGCGGAGTCAGCGTGTGCGAGGCCGCGAGATTCTTACCATGCTGCTCCATCTGATCGGCGCTGAACAATTCCGATCGCAGCGGCGGTTCATCGCCGGCGTAATCGGACGCCAGGCGATTTCCGCGGAAGTAAGCTCTTAAGTAGAGCAAGTTCCCAGAGACAGTCCTATGGCTCGCCGTCAAAGTAGAAATCTCCTTGAAACTTTCAAGTCGGTGGCATAGGCGCTCATAAACATACGAGCCGTCGTTTTGTTGTTAAGCAAAAGCACTCACGAATTTTCAGAGCGACACCGAAAATCCAGGCTGGCAGGAGGTAATACGCGTGACCGGGAAGTTGCTGAAAAAGTCCTTCCTGGACTTTTTCAGCTCGCTCCGCCGCGGCATAGGTCCGCGACTCGCTCCATTTTTCAAACACTTGCGTGTCCGAAAAATAGCAGTACATCCATGTACCGCACCGCCCGCTGTTGAAAAACGAGTTTTTCAACAGCGGGCTAACGGAAATAATGCACAATATTCGCGGAGACTAAATCCGTGTCATGATTCCTGATATTGAATCGCTCCCACTCGAACCGCAAACCCATGTGTTTACCGATATTGAAATTGAACCCCGCGCCCCATGCCGGGTCGGTATTTCTTGCTTTTGAGTCAGCACCGGAGGTATGAGTTTCCACATTGAGGCGATGTACACCGCCCTTCAGAAACGGACTGAAGGATTCGCTCGCGGTAAAGTATACCATCGCTTCGATAAAAGGCCCGCGTTCGCGTACCGTGGTGCTGCCACGGCTATCGTGTTTACCGAGATCGACATATCCCGCTTCCAGAGAAACAGCCTTATTGAATTCGTAGCCGAGAAAAGCCTTGCCGCTGGTTTTCCCGTTGCCGTCGGTTTCCTGATTTTGCGATTTACCGCCGCCACCCCCGACATAAACATGGTTCATGGTATCACCATCGGCGGCAAACGCTATAAAGGGCACAGTCAAGGCGAGGGCTAAGGTCGCTCGAATGGTCCTTTTGCATGGTCGGTTTACTTGCATGTGCATAACGCGTTTCTTTCCTTTTTTTTAAGCCCCCGTCAGTGCACCGATTATTTCTTTTGTGCCTCTATGAATTCTGTATGGCAGCGTACATAAATATCGATAAATTCATTTTTATCCAGAAGCCATCTCAAAAATACCCAGGTAAGTATGGGTCGAGCGCAGCGTAATCCAACCTACATTGGAATCATTTTTGAGGTAGCTTCTAAGCTCGGCGCTTAATAGTACGCAGGATCGCACCGACAGGCGTGAGATATCCGCGCCGATGGCGCGGGCTCCATTCGGAACAATCAGGATTCAGCGGGAGCGGTTAGGCGTGAAACAAAGCGGTAGGGCAGCGCGTCGCGCAGACAGAATGGTGCATAGGGAAGGTCCGATTAAGTCAGTTCGTGGTGAGCCTGTCGAACCACGAACGGACGAATCGCACGACATTTACGGCATTTCCCGTTCACCCTTCGACAAGCTCAGGGCGAACGGGAGACTTAATCAGGGCTTCCTTAGCGTGAAGAAAAGTTGCCGTTATCGTCGGAGAGGATAATTTCCACGCGCCGGTTCAATTGACGGCCGGCGGCAGAGTCGTTACTGGCAACCGGAGACTCCTTACCGTAACCGTGGGTGGAGATACGGTCGTTGCCGATGCCCATGTCCACCAAAGACGTGCGCACGGCATAGGCGCGGCGGTCAGAGAGCCCCTGGTTATAGTCGGCGCCGCCGGTACTGTCGGTGTAGCCTTCAACCCGCGCCTTGCGTTGCGGGTATTGCTTGAGAAAGTCGGCAAGTTTTTGCAAGCTGTGTGTACGGCCCGATTTAAGCTGCGCTTTATTGGTATCGAACAACACGTCGCCGAGGGTGATAACCAACCCGCGCTCGGTTTTTTTCGCGTTCAATTCCTTGAGTTGTGTTTCGAGTTGGCTTGTCCGCATTTCCGCATCACGTGCCTGCTGCTGTGACATTTCTGACTGCTGCTGTGACATGGCCGCCTGTTGCTGTGAAGCTTCTGCCTGACGTTGCGATGCCTCCGCGCTTTGCTGAGCCTTGTTCGCTTCATCGGTTCTGGCTTCGAGACGGATCTCGCTGCGTTCCGTACCGGCGTTAGTGACGGCTGTTTCGGCCTCTTTTTGCTTGGCGGTTTCCTGTGCGATCGCTACCCGTTGTTTCGCCAGATACGCCAAATGAGTGACCGCCGCCGCATCTTCTTTCTTGTTCGAAGCGTCGTTTGCTTTGCCCAACGCATCGCCAGCTTGTTTCAGCTCACCCGGAGCGAGATTAACGACTTGCGGATTGTTTTGCGCCGCACTGTAGTCATTGCGCGCTTCATTCAGAAGAGAATTATTTTCCGGCACGGAGGCGCAGCCGGCGAGCGTGGCCACTGCGAGCAGTGCTGTTGGTAGAAATCGATAATGTTGCATGATGAACTCCTTAAAGAACAATGATCATTGGCTTTTACGGTCAATTTCTTTGCGCAGCACTTCACTGCCTTCCTGCACGGTGGTAGCCGCTTTCTGCGCTTTGGCTGAACGCGCCTTGGCTGCCGCCAGTTGAGCGTCAACCTGTGCTTGTTCGGCCAACAATCTGGCGTTCTTGTAATCTTCCGCTGTCATTGCCTGAATGGCGCGATCCAATTTATCCTGCGCGGCGCGCATATCCGCTGACGCAAACTCATTACCGCCCGCGATGGTGGCATTGGAAACGGCCACCTTTGAAACGGCGATCTGTTCTGTCGGGGGTGGAATGCTTGCGCAACCGGCAATCGCTACCGCAGCAAAACCGATCCCGCTCGTTGCTCGATACCATTGGTGTTTCGAAATCCTTTTCATAGTCTTGTCATCCATGTGAGTTAAGTGTCGTAAAAAACCCTGGCAATGAATATCATAGCTATTGCATCGATTTTCAATTCTCGATAGCAGCAGCCGGACTTTCTCCGGTCTGTTTCGTGCGCTTGTTAGACCTCATCCAGACCGGTCTAGCCAGCAATTCCGGAAGTGAAAAATAAATTCTAAGGAAGAAAAGTATAAGCGCGTCACCCATAATAGTCGGTACGGTGACGCACATAGGACTGTTGTCGGTGCTGTCCCAGATCCTCGGCCTGCGTTTTGCCGCGAGAGATCGACGTGGAAAAGAAAGGGCGTCGGCGTATTTCCTTGACGCCATCGGACAAAGATTAATTCTGCATGGTCTGCTGAAGAGAGGGAGAATTGACATGCACCTTGGCGAGACACCTGGCGACACCGGCATGCTCGATCAAGTCGATGTAACTTTGTTCGTCCATGGCGGAAGCGACTTCCTTGGCGTCTATTTCCGGCAGCATAATGACGAATTCGTTTCCATCGTAGCGGCAGGCCGTACCCGTGCTGCGTACACACGCGGTTAAACGTTTGGCCACTTGCCGCAGGATTTCGTCTCCGATCGCTGGCCCGAATTTTTCATTGATTTCATTGAATTCGTCCAGATCGAGCAATAATAGCGTCACCTGTTTCTGCTGCTGCGCTGCTTGAACCATCGCCTGATTAAGCCGATCCAGCAGCAAGCGGCGAGTGGGCGGGCCTGTTAGCTCATCGTGGCAGGCAAAGTGGCGCGCCTCGGCAACTTTATGGGCCAAGCCTATCAATTCTCCCCTGAGACAAGCATTGGTTTTGGCCGGCGCTTCAATTTGCCGGCGCGCGCTTTCTGACTGTTCTTGACTGGCTGCCAGCGCCATCTTGAGTTCCATTAATTCTGAAATGGCTGGGTGTGGCCGTTCAGGCGCTGGCGCTACACCCAATGGGGCGGACTGCTTGAGTGACTCGGTGCTATGACTTCGGAGACGTGGGTATCGCTCCGTTGTTTCATGGGTAGCTTCCTTTAATTTCTAGTTTAATGCCTTGGCTTCCTGCCGGCATGTTGGGTGCAGAAGCAATCAGTCTACGCGGCGAAACGGCGGCCTTCTGTGCGGTAACACATATAATATAAACGAGTCGATGCGACATGCTCATGACGTTACATTTAACAATGCTTCTTACATTTGCTGCTGCTTCTTTTGTTGTTCGCGTGCGCGCACTAACTCATCCTGAATAAATAAATCACGCGCGTGTATGCGGTCAGCGTTCTTAAAGGCGGGCGGATTGTGCCATTCAGTTTCGCCAACATCTTCCTTGGGCTGTTCGACGATGGAGGTACTGTGCCCCGTACCCTTGGTGCGATACATGGCGATATCCGCCTGCTTCATTAAATCGTCGAAAGTTCGTCCGTCGCCCGGGTAGACGGCAACGCCTACGCTGACGGCCATATGAATTTTGTGACCGTCAATAATATAGGGTTCGCTGAGGCGCACGCCGATTTCTGCGACGAGTGCGGTGGCGATAGCCGGGCTGTCAATTTCCGGCAGCATAATGACGAACTCGTCTCCGCCGTAACGGCAGGCGGTGTCGGCGCCGCGGATGGCCTTGGTCAAGCGTAGCGCCACCGCCTGCAAGAGTTTATCGCCGCTGGCATGACCCAGTTTGTCGTTGACGTGTTTGAATTCGTCCAGATCGAGCAGTAACAGCGCCAGCGGTTTGCGATGCCGTTCCGCCTGGGACAGGGCCTGGTGGAACCGGTCTTGAAGCAAACTACGATTGGGCAGACCGGTCAACTCATCGTGGTAGGCCAAGTGGCGGACCTGCGCTTCTTTTTGCACGAGCTCGGCAAGTTCCTTCTGCAAACCGATATTCCGCTCGGCAAGAATTTTAATTTGATGTTGCGCGCCTTTGACCAGCTGTCCACATTCGCCTATTAATTTAATGAATGTTTTCAGGTTCAGCGCCAACGTCGCGCGCGTTGCGGCGGGGCCCGAAGCGGTTTTTTTGGCGGCACTAAGACTGTGCCGTTCACCGTGAAGTTTTGTGCTGCTGACGGCTTTAAGGTACATCGTCTCACGGGTATGTGAGTTACGCGCCATGGCTGATCTCTCCCTGAATCGGTTAGCAACACCTGAGTCGCGGTACATCCCGAGACGCGGTCTTCCATTTCCTGTTCCTTAAAATACACAGAAAAACCTGTGGACTTCGTGCGTTAGCGCACATAAGCGGATGACTGGCCCTATACCCACACAATTACTTGGTTTTTTTCCCGAGCCAGGCGGAATGAAATCCCGCGCTACGCCACGGGTTTCTTAAAAAAATCGCAGTCTGTAAAGAAAATTCACCAGTGCGGGGGGGGGATGAAGTCCAGGCTCTCGCGCCTACGACAGGTCGTGTATCCCGGAGGCAGGATGTTTGGCGTGTGAGTCAACGTCGGGTGAGTGGGCCGTCAGTAACCGCTCATAGCATGGCGATTTACAGCCACATAAATGCTGTAATAAGCTATGTCCGCTAACGCACGTAACGTGCAGCTGAGTTCCGGATAAAATCCGCTTGCCCCATTTGCGCAAGCACCATGATTCAGTCGAGGACTATGACTATGCTAGCCACTGAACCCAAAACAAAAGTAAATCCAAAAGATAACTTCCTGCTCGCTGCCTTGCCGGCGGAAGTATTCGATCGCCTGCTTCCCGAACTGAAGCCGGTCGCGATGCCTCTGGGCAAGGTGATCTACGAATCCGGCGCTGAGTTGGAGCATGTTTATTTTCCCATCCCGAGCTGTATCGTTTCGATGCTCTACGTCATGGAGGATGGCGCCTCGGCGGAAATTGCCGTGGTCGGCGATGAAGGCATGGTGGGTATCGCCTTGTTCATGGGCGGCGACACCACGCCCAGCCGGGCGTTGGTGCAAAGCGCCGGTCAGGCGTTTAGGCTTCCGGGGAATGCGCTGAAACGGGAATTCGAGCGCCACACCGGGCTGCAACATTTGCTGTTGCGTTACACCCAGGCGCTGATTACGCAGATGTCGCAGACCGCCGTGTGCAATCGGCATCATTCGGTGGATCAGCAACTCTGCCGCTGGCTGCTGCTAAGCCTGGATCGCCTGACGAACAACGAGCTCACCATGACCCAGGAGTTAATCGCCAACATGCTCGGGGTGCGCCGCGAAGGCGTCACCGAGGCGGCGGGAAAACTGCAAGCCCAGGGCCTCATCCACTATAGCCGCGGCCACATTACGGTCCTCGATCGGCCGGGATTGGAGGCGCAGGTATGCGAATGCTATGAGGTGGTAAGGAAAGAATACGATCGTTTGCTGCCCCCTTAACTGCCAGCTCAGCTTTCGCCTAGGTAGCCCGGCTTCGCTCGTTTTGTTTTGCTGTCGTCGGCACCACCGTATGGCGTTTTCTTCCTGCCGGTAGCAACAAGGAAAGTCCATTTAGTACGCTATCGAACAGACCGCGCCTGGTCCTTGGGTTCATTATTGCTTCCCGGCCCAAACTCACCTTTTCGCATTCAGCTGTGTTGTCAGCTGAAAATTCGGCGGGGCGGTTTGTTGGATTTCCTATACCTACATATAGGCTTATTCTCATGGTCTCTTCTGAACTTAAAGTCTTCAGTCAAGGATGGAGGCGTATGGCGAGTTCTCCTGCAGAACGCTTTGTCACCGACTGGACTATTCCAGAGCAAGAGCGCCCACCGTTGACGCCCGCGGTTGAGCTATCTGCCGTAAACAAAGCCGACTTCGGCCGGCGGCCGCTGGTGGCGACCCACAATCTACACCAGCTGGAACTGTTCACGGACGCCGCACTGATCGACCTGCTTGACCATTTTCCGCGCAAAAATCTCCACGCCCTAACGATGGGAAACGACCCCACTTGCTCTGAAGACAATCGGCTCGCGCTTAATGAAGGCGTGAGTGGCGCCGATCTGTTACGAGCGGTCAAGAACGGGCGCCTGTGGCTCAACGTCACCCGCGTCGACCGCGCCGACCGGCGTTACCGCGCGCTCATCGATCAGCTCTATGCACGGCTCGCGGCGCAAGTGCCCGGTTTCTCGCCCGACTTCAGCCAGGGAACCCTGCTCATCTCGTCGCCGCACACGCTCGTCTACTACCATGCCGATGCCCCAGCCTCGGTGCTGTGGCATATTCGGGGCCGCAAGCGAGTCTGGGTTTACCCCGCGCTCGACGAACGTTACATGCAGCGCGAGCTCCTGGAAGACATCTTCGCCGGCGTTCGGCACGAGTATTTGCCTTACGAGAATGCCTATGACCAGGCGGCGGTGGTTTACGATCTCGATCCGGGACAGTGGATCGCCTGGCCCCAGAATGCCCCGCACCGCGTAACCAACCTGGACAGTTTCAACGTCTCGTTGTCGACCGAGCACTTCACCCGGCAGAGCCGGCGGCGCGCGCGCGTCTATGTCGCCAATCGCTTCTTCCGCACCCGGCTTGGCCTGCACGGTTTGTCGGCGCGCGAGCAGGGGCCGGTGGCGGTGGTGAAGACAGTGGTGCATCGGTTGGCGCGCAAAGTCGGGCTGGACCGTTGGCAGACCAAACAACACACCCCTTCGATGCGGGTCGATCCCGATGCCCCCGGGGGCGTGGTCGCGCTCGAGGAGAACGGTTCGACGAAGGCGTGCCATTGATTGAAGTGCGTTGTTTCGGCTCCCTTGAAGAAGCCGCGTTTCTTCGAGATGAGGTCAACGCGCTGAACCTCGCGTCCACGCGGCCGGATCCCTTCTCGACCTTCGAGTTCTTCGAAAACTTTCTTCGGCACGACGAGTGCTTTCCCGGAGGCCGGGGCATGCGCTTGTGGTTCCTCGCTGCCTTCGTCGATGGCCGGCTCGTCGGCTACCTGGCACTCAAGCAGGTCACGCACAAAGTCCTGGGGCTGCGGACGTCCAAGATCGGCTTCTTCGTTACCCACGACACTGACCGACCGCATCCAGTAGTAAGGCCCGAGTATGTGAGCGAGGTGAGCGAGGCGTTCTGCGCATACCTGTTGAAGCGCAAGCAGGAGTGGAGCTTTCTCGAATTTCAACAGCAGGACGACACTTCATCGCTGTTTCCGCCGCCGGCCGCGGTCGATCTCAAGGGTTATATGGTGCGCCTATGGCCGAGCATGGAGAACGGCACCATTCACATGCGTTGGCATACGCTGCACGAATATTTCATGGCGCTCTCGAAGAATTTCCGCCATAACATCAAGCGGCAGGCGCGCCACCTGTTCGCTGCGGGTGACGTGGAGTTGCTGGCGTCGTCGGACCCGGCTACTACCCCGGCCCTTTTTGAACTCTACCGCCGCATCGAAACCCACAGTTGGAAGCCGAAGGCGAAGGCGAACATCGGCCGGCATCCTGAGCGGGTCGAGTACATCAAGGGCCTGCTCGATGCACGGCAGCCGATGCAGATATCGATTCATGTACTCTTGCTCGATGGACTACCCATCGCCGGTTTCATCAGGGGTGCGTTCATGCAAGGACTCTACGCGCTGCACATGGTCTACGACGAGCGACTGAGCCACCTGGCGCCAGGCACGGCCATGCAGCTGTTGGGCATGCGCCAGGCGATTGACGGCCAGTACGCGTTCTTCAACCTGCTTTCGGGTTTTGGATATTTCAAGGTTCGCTGGTTGGCGCAGATAACCGAAACCCGAATCGCGCAGATATACCGCGTGGGCAGGCTTTCATTCTGGCACAGGATATTCGGGGACTGGAAGCGTCGGGTGTTTTCGTCCTTGTCGAAGGAAACGCCCGTGCTCTTCAATCCCGTGCGCCGGGATGTCAGTGAGCGCGAAGACGAGCAGACCGAACCCGGAAATATTCCCGAACTCCAAACAAGTCCCGAGGAGCGCGCGCGCATTGCCGCACTGATTGCCGAGGTCCGGAAAGGCCAGGGTGAGTTCCTGTCCAAAGCGGAGTTGGCCGCGGTGATGCCGTTCGAGACGCAATCGCCAGCGCAAGGCAAAACACAAATGCAAGGCCCGCAACAAGTAATCAGGTCGCAACGCTGAGCGGTTTCAGTGTCTGGCGCATGGAAAGAATCACCATACTCGTCAGCTTAATCACTGCGCCGGTCAGCATACCCACCAGCGAATATCCGGGTATCGAAACGAATATTCCGTGTTACTGACCCGACCGGCAAATAGTGCACATTATTTTCTTCTCCCGGAGGGAGAAGGAACCCAATGAATGCCGCAGTGCGCACTATTTACCGTTCTCCTCAGTAACTCATGATCGATCGGGCGAAAGGAGTGCTACACGGACGAGGGTTGCGCGTGGGGTCATAGTAGCGATAATAGCGAACCTTCCTGGTTTCATCGGCGCCTGCCAGGAAAAAATCGCTGGACAGCAAATATTGAGTCACGATGCGCTCTTCGCCATGCCGTATGGCATGAGTCAGCGCGCTGCTATACGCGGCAAGAGAAAGCTGCGAATAAACAGGTCCTGCGAAATCGAGCATACGCAGCTTATGGCTGGATATGATCTGTTGCGCAGCTAAATCCCTCGCGAAAACACGCAGACCGTTTTCATCCAATATTAAATAATCGAGTCGTTTTTTCAGTACCGCAACGATGGCGTCCTCGTCGCTGCTGCGGATGAAACGCCATGTTACGAGACCGGTGAGGCCGGCTATGCCCATGGCAAGGAATCGGCGGCGATTAAACATTTGAGGCGCTCCTTGTGAACAGATGATCCGCTGCCCATAGCGATAAGGCAGAGAGCGTAAGGGTTGGGTACGCCGGGCTGGCGGTGGGATACGCGCTTGCGCCCAGCACCAGAAGGTTACGAATCCGATGATGCACCAGGTAGCGGTCGACGACACTGGTGGCGGGGTCGTTACCCATCACCACGGTGCCTTGAATATGTGAAGTGCTGCGCGCTAGCTCGATGCTCTCGATATCTTCGATGGGCAGCGCTTGCGCCAGAGTATCGACCATCGCCGGAATGCGGTTCATGCCGCGCTGCGCATAGTCCGAGTAGCCGTTGAAGGTGACTTCGGGCAAGCGCGGATGGGCCGCGTTTACCGTGATCGTATTATCGGCGCGCGGAAGATCGTCAAACATAAAACGAAAGAAAGCGCGCTCCGTCCACCGGCCGCGCTCGGCGCGCAGCGCCGCGCGATGGTAGTTGAACGGCGAATTCCATGTCTCGATTAAACAAGCGGCGTGTTGGCGGCGATGCTCGCCTTCATAAAATAAATAACCGTTACCGGAAATTATGCTACTGCCGTTGTAGCCCTTGACGCCGCGCAGGTTCAGGCAAACATCCACGGGCATTTGTTCATGCAAGCGTTTGCCCAACAGCTCGTGCGTAATGCCGGAGCGGAGCAGGATGTGAGGGTTGAATAGAGCGCTGGCCGCCAATACCACTAAATCGGCGCTCACTCGTCGCAATTGTCCGTCGCTCGTGTAGCTCACTCCTTGCGCCAGATCGCCGCTTGTTTCCACTTCCTCCACCGCGGCTTGCAGTTGCAGCGTGACGCGCGGGTCGGCATGCAGGCGCCGCAGGCCATTGGAGATGTTAAAATTCGCATCGTGCGGACACAGCTCGCAGATACCGGCGCCGCAGCAAATACCGCGCGTCCCGGTGGGCGCGCTGGCTCGTGTCGTAGCCGGATGAAACCAGCCGTCGGGGAAGGTTTTCTTCAACAACGTGTCAGTATCTGAAAAGCGATGCGGCCGTAACGGGAAAGGACGGGAGCGCGGCATGGGACTATCGATGGGGCCCGATACCGCCATGATGGCTTCGACATCTCCGTAATACGTTTCCAGTTCCTCGTAACTCAACGGCCAATCGATGCCTACCCCATAACGCGATTGCAACTGGAAGTCACCGGGCATCATGCGCGCGACGCCGCCCCACCAGGCATTTGAACTGCCGCCGAAACCCGGGCTCATCAGCCATTCCTTTTCCGGGTTGTTGTTGATGAAGAGTTCCGCGGGGTTGAGGCTGGAGTTGCGGCGATTCTGCAATTGCCACGCCTTGCTGTCGTGCTGGCCGCGTTCCAGCACCAAGACGCGTGCTGTGGGCGACGCGCGCTCCAGATATCGCATCAAGAAAAATGCACCGGCGAAACCGGTGCCAACAACAATGGCATCATAGCGATCGGTCATGGTGCGCTTGCTTCAATGATTCAATATACTCAATGACAAGTGGCGTTAAGCTCATCGCAACACGGTTGGATAAAGGCGCAAGGTTCCAGAACTCCAGTCGCCGGTCATCGAGTCGGTACGCTCGATACACTGGCTGGCACGAAACTCCGGCCACTATTGTGTCCTCAGCTGGTCGGTGAGCGGATGCGGTGCATTGCGGAGTGAAAGGATCACGATGCCGGCCACGTTGATCAATTCGCCGATCAGCACGCCCACCAGCGCGCCGGCCACGCCGAACCGCCGCATTCCCCAATAGCTGGCGGCGAGCGCTATCACGGCACTCACGAGCGTGAGAAGGGTTAGCACGCGAAAACGTCCTTGTGCGGCCAGCAGATAAATCAGTTGTCCGCGGATTACCATCACAAGAAAAATCGCTCCCCAGAGTATTAACAATTCATCGCGCTGCGCGAACTGTTTTTTGAGAACGACGGCAAAAATCCAATCTCTCAGAAACCACAAGATGGCGAAGTAGCATAACGTCGCCGCGGCCAAGCCCAAGGCCAACAGGTACAGGCGACGCCGCAACAGCGGAGCGCCGTGCTGTTGCAGCCAGCCCGATGCCAGCGGCAGCATGAGCGAACCGATTCCCGTTGAAAGCAGGTTCACGGGCATCATCAGCAGGCGCGTGGCCGCGATCGCCGCCACGGCGGTGACGTCGAGGGTGCCGGCGACGAGATAAATATATCCCTGGCTAAAGGTCCAATGGATGGCGGCACCCGCGGTGGACCAGGCGGCGAGCGGGGCAATTTCTCGCAGGATGCCCTGCCGGCCCTGAATGTCCCAGGATTCGTGGCGATGTAATGTCCGCGACAACAGAATTCCGCTCGCGGCGGCGGCTAGGCTCAGCGTGAACACAGCCGTAACCGCCGGCGCCGGCGTGAGGGTCGCAACGAAAACACCCGCCACCATCAGCACAACGTAGAAAATATCGGTGCGAAGCACGTCATGCGGACGGCGATGCGCGAACAGCACCATGCGAAAGTATTCGCGATGCAGGATTGCGAGTGCCGCGGCTATCGTGGCGAGCACCAGCGGGCCGGTGTGGGCGTCCAGCACTTCGGCGTACCACAGGCCGAGCGCAATGACGACGGTAATAGCGCCGAACGCCGGCAGAAGTCGGCGTTGCTCACGATACAGACCGCCGACAAGTTCGCCGCGTCCCAAGCGATCGAGCCGGTTCATGCGGATCGCCAGGGGAGGATTGAAAAACGCGTTTTGGAGGGAAACCAGCAGAAGAATGGCGTTCAACGCCAGAATGTAGTAACCGTACTGAACGTCGGTCGTGCTTCGAATGAGGATCAGGCCGATGGCAAAGCTGGCGGCGGAAAGCAATGCCTGACTGACCACCGCGCTGCTGAGCAGGCGCGCGAAGGCGAAGCGCCGGCGACGGCGGTCGCTCACAATGGTTCCCGTTTGGTACGTATCCACTCCGCCGATCCACGCGGACGCAGCATCAGCAGCACTTTCCAAAGAACGAAAAATGGAGCACGTAACAAATCCACGAGGCCACGTAAGCCGACGCCGCTGAGTTGCCAGCCGCGCAGCACATAGAGCAACAGGCTCAGGCCGCCGCCTAACCCCAGCCACAACCATATTTCCACGGAAGGTTCCCACAAGAGCGCAATGCCGGCGAGGGCAATCAGTAGTGCCACATTCACGGCCACATAGGACAGGGGCAACACTAATAGGTCGAGCGCCAGATCCAGACAAACCTTGCCGCCGTGGCCCATGGCCGCCTGCAACAATGGCAGGGTTTTTGAGCGGATCAGCTGCCAGCGTCCGTTCTCCCAGCGTTGGCGTTGGGTGCGTGCCGCCTGCTCGCCGGACACCATCATGGCGGCGACATGCGCCTCGTCGGCGTAGTGCACGCGATAACCGGCGAGGCCCAGATCGATCCCGTATTCGATATCTTCGGTCAAGGAGAATGCCCGATACGGCACTTGGTGCAGCAGCCGATGGGTAATACACCAGCCGTTGCCGCGTATTCCGCAGGAAAGCTGCAAGCGTTCGCGTGCGCGCGAACGCACCCGGTGAAACGCCGCCATGGCAATGGTCATGAGACGCGTGCGCCACGAATCCTGCGAATTCAACACAGCATAGTGCGCCTGTATTACCTTGGCCCCGCTCTCGATGCGCGCGGCAAACGCTTCGAGCAGATTTGCCGAGACCTCGGTGTCGGCATCGACGACGACGACGGCGTAGGCCCAGCCGTGCGCTTGGCTCGCCTGGAAGGCAAAGTCCAGCGCATAACCTTTGCCGCGGCACTGGGTGTCGTGACGCTCCAGCACTTCGGCGCCGGCGGCGCGCGCTAACGCCGCCGTGGCGTCCGTGCAGTTGTCGGCGATGACCAGTATGCGAAAACCTTCGGCGGGCCAATCGAGCTTGCGTAAACTGGCGACAACGCCTTCGATTACCGCCGCCTCGTTATGGGCCGGGACGATAACATCGAAGCGTGGCCGTCGCGACGACCGCAGCGGCGCCGGCTGTGCACGCGACAGCAGCGTCAGCACCAACAAATACAAACATGCCGCTGTGGCCGGCAGCGCCAAAGTAAACAAGATCGAATTCACGACGGTCGTCATGCGACCTTGTCTCCGTATTCGCGGTAGTGCCAACCCAGGAAGATCGACATCTTGCCGAGATTGGCCGACGCCTTGAGCAGCCAATGCACGGCGCGATGCCGGCCGCGTGGCCAGGAGAGCAGCGCCAATCCCGCCGCCATCGCCGATTGGACGAGTGCGCGCAGAAACAAGCGCACGCGGCCGGCCGACGTCAAATGTCCAAAATGTCCCGACAGCTTGTGCCGTGCAAAGTCCTGACCCCCGCGCAATGCCCGCAGCAGCAGCCAGCGCAATGATAGTCGTGCCGCTTCGACCGGCTCGTGAACGATGGCTTCATCGCACCACACGATGCGTGCGCCCTGTTGTACCAGGCGGCCGAGCAAATCGCCGTCTTCGCCGCCGGTCAGGCCGTAGTTCGGATCGAAGGGTGTCGGCGTAGCGCGCAAGCGGTCGCCGCGTAACAACACGTTGCCGAAGCGCAGTTTGTTGAGCGGGATGACAGCGCCGGTTTTCATCCGCGCCCAATCATAGAAACTACCGCGCCGGATCCATGGCGGTGCGTCGATTGGCACAATCGGCGCGACCGGGCCGAGCACGCCATCGGCCGCACAACCTGTGGCGGTGGCGGCCAGTTGTTCAAGCCAGGATGCGGGTGCGCGTTCGTCGTCGTCGATAAAGGCAATCCAGTCACCGCTTGCGATTTCGACGGTGCGATTGCGCGTCAGCGAAATGTTTTTCACGGGCTGAATATCGTAGTGAATCGGAAACGCAGCACCCAACGCGCGCCGCCGTTCTACCACGGCGCGTGCGCTGCCCGCGGCATCGTTGTCGACCACCACGACTTCATTCGGAAGCAGCTGCTGTTTGACGAGGTCATCGAGCAGTGCACTCAGCCGTTCCGGCCGGCGATAGGTGGCGATGCACAGGCTGATGTTCATAGCGGCGGCCTGATGTCGGTTCGGTCCAGACGCTTGGCCGCGGTCAAAGCCGCAACCAATTCCTGGCGTGCCCTGAATAAATTCCACGCCAGCAGCGCCAGCGCGGTCCCGCTCAACAACGACGCGCGCCCTTGGGAAAATCCCAGCAATAGCGCCAACACCACGAAGAACAACAACCGTATTAAATGAAACGGCGCCTCGGGCCATTCTTTACCGCCGAGCCGGTATACGTAATAGGGCACCCACTTGGCCAGGACATGAGCGCCTAAGGCCACCGCGCCGATGAAACCAATCGGCACCAGTGCGATGAAAGCCGCGCCGCGCGCGAACTGCAATCCTGCGAACATCCAAACTCGCGCCCCTTTGTCGAAGCGGTTGTACATCGTGAACCAGCCGTGGGTGGCCAGCAGGACCGCGGTCCACGCGGCGAAGTCCGCGGGCACGGGAGTCGCTGGCCAGCGCAGCAGAACAATGGCGCTCGCGCCGCTGACCGCCGCCCAGATCCACGGTTGCCAGCGCGGTGTGGCCACCGGGGAATCGAGAAATGCCGCGCTGAGTTTTGGATCGGCCTCGAAGCGCGCCGCGATCAGATCGTTGTCGACGTATCCGCGCTCGTAGATCGCCCAGAACGACACCAGCAGGAACAGCAGACCCAGGACATGCAGCACCGGCAGTGTCGCCAGTGCTATCGAGCTTAAGACCCAGAACGCGAAATCTTCCTGCAGGATGCCGCGGACGATATAGCGCGCGCCGGGCCGTTTGACATGCGTCAGGTACTGACCGGGCAGATAGACACCGCTCAAGGCGTGACGATGGCGCGCTTCCGGCCACACGGCGCGCAACGGACGCGCGCACGCATCGAGCAGTGTCAGGTCCTGCGCCGAATCGGTAAGCACGAGTGCGCGGCGCACGGTGTCATCGCCGAGCGCGCCGACGGCCAGATGAAGTTTTCCATTGCGGCGGTCGGCGAAGGTCGACAGTCGCGCGGCCACGATCCGCGCATGCGGCAGGCCGAGCGCCGCCACCAGCGGCGCGACGATCGGTTGGAATCCGGCGGTGGTGATGATCGGCGTCGTACCCGGAGTCTTGAGTGCCGCCATCAGACGCAGATTAGTGAAACGCGCCGCGAGCTGAGTGACCCGGTTTTTCCAGCAGCCTTGAACCCAGGGAAAGCACGCCGATATCAGGCGCACGCGCCATACGTCGCGGGTCGCTTCGCCGCCGGTCCAGCGCCACGGCTTGATGGCATCCAGCATCCGCATCAACAACAGCGCCGCCAGCCGCGGACGCGCCGAGTCGATGAAATCCTCGGTGGAGTTGCGCAGATACAGTGTTTCATCCAGGTCGAGCAAGACCGTTCCGCCGTGATCCCGGATCGCGCCGATGGCGGTTTCCGGCGATACGTCGTGTGGCGTAATGACATCGGCCCACTTCATGGCGCACCCACGGAAAGAAAATCCGGTGCGGTCTTGCGTGCGAGGGTTTTTCGATGCAGCCGTTTGCGCAGTCTGGCGCAAGGCTGCTCGACCCAACGGCGCATCGGTTCCGCCACGGCCAGTGTCAGGACGGCTCCCACGAGTGTCAGCCAAATCCAACTCAACTGCGGCCAGTGTTTGGCGAGCCCCAACAGAATCACGTGATGCGAAAGGTAGATCGTGTAAGAAATCGTTCCGATATACACGAGCGGTCGAGCGTTCAACCAACGGAACGGCAGCCGATCCGCTCGGGCCACGGCCAGATAGACCAAGGGCGCGATCGCCAGGCTTTGCAGGGTGTAGCGGGCGGTGAGGCGGAAGACTTCGTCGCGATATAACAAGGTGCCGATTAACACGGCGACGCAGACCGCGGCGATTCCCCAGTCGTTGAGCGCGTTCGGGGCAGGGACAGGATCGAGCCAGGGATTGCACAGCAGCGCCATGAGGCATCCGACCAGAATGGCGTCGACCCGGGTGTCGGTCGCCATGGTGAGATACGCTTCCGAAGCGCCATGAAACACGAGCCAGTAGCGCCAGGCTAAAACCGCCGCGCAGAGCATCGCGAGCACGGTGACGGACAGTCCGACGCGGCCGACCCGCAGCAACAGCGCCGCCAGCGGAGGATAAAAGAGATAATAGTGTTCCTCGATGGCCAGCGACCATATCACGCCGATGCCCGCGGGCATGCCATGGTAATCGTGCGCGATCGCATAATAGTTTCCGAAATAAAACAGCGCCGAGAACATGCCGCCCGGCGTGAAGCCGCCATCGACGATGGACAGGGCGGCCAGCAAGCCGGCCGCGGCGACAACAATCAATAACGGCGGCATCAGCCGCAGCAGGCGGCGCAGGTAAAAGCTCCGATAGCCGATCGCACCGCTGTGGGCGTGTTCGATGCGCATGAGCGTGGTGATCAAGTAGCCGCTCAGCACGAAAAAAATAGTGACACCCAGGCCGCCGGGAATGAGTTTTTCGAATCCGCTGTGTGCGAAGAACACCAACGCCACCGCGATCGCACGGATGCCATCCAAGGATGGGATCGTGCCCGTTGCATACTGGGGACGGTCGCCGGCGGGGGTCATGGCATCAGGCTCCGCCGCCCTGAACGCGCGTGAAAGATTTGCGCGCAAGCGGTAAGGCCATGCCGTCGATTGGCCCGCTCGTGGAGGGTTGTGGTTCGCCGAAGACTAAACGCAGCCGCTGCTCCAGAAGGGCGCGTGCCAGCGCCGTGGTCGCCAGCGTCATGATCACGAAGTCGACGCTCAGCACACTGAACCAGTGCGTTTCGGACAGGTTCGTGATCGCCTGTTGAAAGAACAGCGCCAGATACAGCGCGCCCTGATGGCGGTCCATTGCCAGCAGCTGCAGCGACTGCCGGACATGCGTGACGATATAAGCGATCAAGCACAGCAAGCCGGCCCATCCCAGATCGTTGACGATTTCCAGATAGCCGTTGTGGGCGGAACCGGGGTAAAACGAACCCATGCGCCACACAAATTCATAGGACTCGGTTCCGGCGACCGGCCCGGCGGTCCAATAGGCTCCGTAGCCGGTGCCGAGGAACGGATGGTAACGAATGTGCTCGGAAAGAATCGCCCAGATTTCGGTGCGGCCGGTGAGCGACATGTCCTTGCCGGTCAGCGCGGCGATCGGCGCCATCAAGGTCCCCAGCCCGGGGATCAGGTTCAGGATGGCGAGGGCGTATATTAAGAGTATCGCCACCAGCATCGCGACCAGATAGGGCATATAGGGACGCAGGCCGTGGGGCGAACGCAATAACATGACCAGAAACACCATCACGAACACGGTGGCCGCCAACGATGTCGAGCTACGCGACAGCACCAGACAGGTCGCGGCGACGGCGCCACCGGCCAGCGCCGGCAGGAGTTTGACCTCCCGGGTCAGCCAGGCGTGAAACCAGAAAATCAGAGTAATGCAGGATAAGGCGCCGAGGCCATTCTTGTGATTCGCGAGCCCGCGCCACGCACCGACGAGCTCAGCCGAAGTTTGCTGATGAATCGCCAGCGATGGAAAGACGAGACCGAAAACAATCGAGCCCAGCAGCACGATGGTAAGGATCGGGCGCACCACATTCTGGTAGCGTCGCGCGTGCCAGCTCATTAACACAAACGCCATGCACGCCAGCACGATCGTGCCCAACCGGATAAGACGCCGCAAACTCAGAGCAGGATCGATGGACCAAGCGATGCTGGCGACCGCGAGCGCGACGAATAAAAGCAAAAACGGATTCAGCGTGCGCGCCAGCAGCCACGCCAGACCCGCGCGCCAGAATATAAGGATGACACTTAGCGCCAGCAGCCCCAGCCACAGCAGCCGGCTGATGGCCCCGCCCGAGCTGGGCGCGCCGGTGGTTGTGAGGCTTTGGTAATCGAAGCCTTCCGGTACGATCATCAGCACGATCAGTACCCACATCATTCCCGCCAAGAAGAAGGAATGTCGGTCGTCTCGCAGCCACGCCATGCCATGCGGACGTGCGGTGTTCGATGTTTTTAGATCCATAACTATCGCTTCTGCTGGGTGGGACGCCGGCGCCGGGCAAAAACGATGCCGCGAACCGGCAAAAAATCAGAAATGGCTGATCACGGCGCCCAGAATTTGCGAACGCGTGGCCGCCAGTCGCCGCAACATATCTTGCATGTCCTTGTAAGGCGTATGTTGCGCGCGGCTCAGCGCCAGTACGCGGCCCACGAGGCTGGCGACCGCCAATCCATCCGAAAAATGCATAACCGGAGCCGTATCGATCACGATGAACTCGAAATTGTCGCGCCAATCTTCGATCATCGAGACGAAGCAGCTGCTGGACAGCAGCTCCAGCGGATTGTGCGGAACGGCACCCGCCGTCAGCACCGACATCCGCGTCAGGCCCTGCACGGTATGCAGCTGTGGCTTTACGCCGTACTCGATCGCCTGCGTGAGGCCCTGGCGGTTGTCGGTGCCGAAAAGTACATGCTGTTGCGGGCGGCGCAAATCCGCGTCGACGAGCAGCGTCGGCCGGCCCATCTGAGCGAAGGCGATGGCCAGCTCCGCGGCCAGCAGCGAGCGTCCCTCACCGGGACACGGGCTCAACAACGCGACGATGTTGGCGCGATCGATCGACTCGCGCCGCAACAGCAGCTCGGTTCGCAGCGCGCGGATTTTCTCGCAGCGCGGATCGTAAGGGTCATGCGCCATGATCAACCGGTCATCGGGCTTTACCATGTGTTCGATCGGTGTAATTTCGCCCCTGGACCTCGATGCTTGATCGGCGGCTTCAAGCGCTGCGTGTTTAGAATCGCGGGGGTTGTGGCTCGCCGTTTTTGTGCTCATGCAGTAGTCCTCATAGGCAGCGCACCGAATTCCACCAGCACCGGAATCCCATGATGGCGCTCGAGATCGTCGCGGCAGCGCACGCGGCGGTTGAATAGCTCATAACTCAATGGAATGCCAAGCCCCAGCACCCCGGCCGCGATACTGCCCAGCAGCAACCCGGTCAATACTTTAGGCTTACTGGCTTTCACCGGTGGCGTGGCGCGGCTGACAAAGCTGACGTTGGTATAGTGGCCGCCGGAGGCGAACATGATTTGGTCGTAACCTTCGAGCGCGCGTTTGTACACGGACTGTGCCGATTCGAGTTCCAGGAGATATTTCGCGGCTTCGTCGTGCAGCTGACCCTTAGCGAGCACCTGCGCGCGCTGTTCCGCCACCGCCTGTTGCAGATTTTGCTCCAGCCGCTGCGCCACGCTCAGCCCCGCCAGAGCGTTGGCGGAGTAGCTCTGCAGGGCCGCAGCGAGCGAGCGTCGGGTGGCTTCAATTTGCGATTGCAACTCCAGAACGTCAGGATGTTGCGGGGTGTAGGCATTATTAAGCTGTGCCAGACGCGATTCCTGAGTGGCGAGCTGCGTTTTCAGCGATTGCACCAGGGTCGAAGACAGGACCTGATCGTTGACAGACTGGTCGCCCGACGCCCGCGCCTCGGCGACACGGCGCGCGTTCTGTGCTTCCAGCAAGCGCCCCTCGAGGGTCGCCAGCAGAACCACGTCGACGTTGGTCTTGTTTCCCTCATCGATCAGGCGGTTTCGTTGATGAAAAGCCGTGACTTGCCGCTGCGCTTGATCGACCTTGCTCTTGAGTTCATTCAATTGTTCTGCATAGCGTTTGGCGCGTTCACCGGGTGGACCGGTTGAGCGCATGTAGTCCTGCTCCTTGTAAACCTCCGCCACCGTATTCGCCACCTGCGCCGCTTCCGTCGAATTATTCGCCGAATACGTCACATAGATCAGCTGACTGCCCAGCTGACCCTGATAAATCGTCAGGTTCTTGCGTAGTTTGGTGATCACCCATTCGCGC
>JAUSDQ010000088.1 GCA_030650525.1 Sulfuricaulis sp. | reverse complement strand
TCGGTGATAACGGCGGTCGGACTGGTCGAGCATGTTTCCATCATGGCCATCGCCATCATCCTGGCGGTCGTGGTTATGCTGTTTGCCGCCAAACCCATCGGGGATTTTGTCGATGGGCACCCTACGATCAAGATTCTGGCGCTGGCGTTTCTGATTCTGGTGGGCGTCACGCTCATGGTCGAAGGATTCGACGTGCATGTGCCCAAGGGCTATATCTATTTTGCCATGGCTTTTTCAGTCGCCGTGGAGATGCTCAATATTCAAATGCGTAAAAAACGCGCGGTGCCGGTCAGGTTGCACAAGCAGCTGCGCGACAAAGAAACGTAACAGGCCGGTGTCCTGCTTTTATTTGGGGAGGAATAAAGGAATAAAGGGGACGCTACCCTTTATTTCACCTCTTATCCCGTGGTAGATTCACCCCATGCCCCGCTTGGCCCGAACCGTCTGTGCCCGTGTGCCCCATCACATCACCCAGCGGGGGAATCGTCGCGAGAAGGTGTTCTTTACCGATGACGATCGCCACGCCTATCTGGGTTGGTTAAAGGAATATGCCGAGAAATACGGGGTCGATATTCTGGCTTATTGCCCCATGACCAATCATATCTCCACTTGGTCGCGGTACCGGCAACTTAAGACGGTCTGCAGCAGGAGCTAACCCCTCGTCATCGAGCATCAGGGCATTGGGTTACGTTTACTCAGTCCAGAGCCTCGGCCGCTGATTACCGACCCACTCCGGGTTGTGCCCGCGGCCCGATTTATCCGCGATGTCGTCGGGCGTGGGATTGAGGTTCAGATACCAGATGCTGGCCGCCCCCGCGCCGGTCGACAGCGGTGCGTTTACCTCTTTCAAAATTTCCGACACCGACAGATTATCCGAGTAAACCTGAATCCCGCGCAGCATACCGTTCCACACCTCGTTACCGGGAGCCCAGGGGGCATCGCCCCAGGTGAGGGCCGGCACGGGAGGGTTGCGGTTGCCGTAGCTCGGCGGGGCGGTATAGGTCACTCGATGGCTGGCATCGGTGTGCGGCAGGTCCCAATAAAACTCGTGGTGCTTGCCGACGGCATCGGACCACACACGCAGCGCCTGGGTATACCAGCGGTTGTAGACGACGGCACCGTTTACGATGTCGGTCTGCAAGAGCGAGATCTCCCAATCGTGCGCCGTGCCTTGGGGCGCGGGATTGGGGTAAGGGTGTGCGCCATAGTAGGAATCCGCTGCGCCGTCTTTGACCCACAAGAACGTTTTGAGAGTCCCCTGACCGTCGTCGTTGCCCCAGAAAAACGCCGTGTAATAGCCAGCCTGTTGTCGCGGGTAAGCACGCCAGAGGTAGGTCGCCGGGTAGATCGGTAGCGGGTTCAAAAACCGGAATCGCATCGTCGTGGACACGGCCGCCGAGCCCGGAAAGTCCAAGCCGGAGATCTTAGCCGCCGGTCGCGCCGCGGCTAATGGCGCAGGCGCATCGCTTGGAGACCCGCACGCCTCGAGCGCCAATAGACCGACCGATGCGACCGCGGCGACCCAGAACCGTCGCCGCGACATCGGCGCACAAGGACTGTGTAGCTTTTTAAATTCCCGGCCGAAAGTTCTGGTTCGCATCGGCATATCGTCCATCAACGGTTACACGAAGGTCGCGCGCTCACTTGATATCGATCGCTGAATTATACACGGTCGATAATTTTGCGCGTATGATTCCGGGGCAAGTTCAGTGCGACTCTCGATCGGAGGTACATCATGCGCGCGATACCCGAAGCCACTTTGGATCGGTTTGTTGAGGCTTGTCACGCTGTCGCCAAACATGGACTGGTGCGATGCAGCTGCGGCAATCTTTCCATGCGCGTGGACGAGCAACACTTTCTCGTGACGGCCACGGGCAGTTGGATGAGTCATCTGACCCGCGATCAGGTTGCCGTCTGCCGCCTCGACGACGGCACCAGCGTCAATGACATAAAGCCCAGCTCCGAAACCGGATTTCATGCCGGCATTCTCCGGTCACGTCCGGACGTGAACGTCGTGCTGCATTTTCAGACGCCTTGCGCCACGACCGTCGCCTGCCAACCCGCCAACCAAGTCGACTTTTCCCTTATTCCGGAGGTCCCGTTTTACATCGGCCCGGTGGCGCGTGTTCCGTACTTCACGCCCGGCTCCGAAGAGCTGGCCGCGGCGGTCACGCGGGCCATGCGCACCCATGACATGGTGCTGCTGAGCAACCACGGACAAGTCACCGCGGCCAAGGATTTCGAGCATGTGCTGCAAAATGCCGAGTTTTTCGAACTGGCCTGTCAGATCATCCTGCTGGGCGGGAATACCATTGCGCCTATGGCCCCACAGGCGATTGCGCAGCTGCAGAGGCTGCGCGCCAAAACGGCGGGTCACACGGTCTGACAGGGTGCTTTCCGGCGGCAAACAGGACCGCGCCGCGTGAACAAGCCCTGCCTTCGAAGAAATAATAATGAAACCTGTGGTTCAATTAGAGCGCACCGGTTGCGGCATCGCGAGTGTAGCCACGATCGCCGGTGTTTCGTACCCGAAAGCGAAGTCGATCGCCAATGCGCTCGGCATCTTCGCGCAAGACGAGAGTTTGCGGTCGGAGACCTCGCACGTGCGGAAATTGCTTGGACACTTCGACATCCAGACGGGTCCGCGCGAAGTGCCGTTCCGTTCGTGGACGGCGCTACCGAACCTTGCCCTGTTGTCGATCAAGTGGCATCTTGAAAACGGCCGCCCACATTGGCATTGGGCGGTGTTCGTTCGTAACAGCGGTCGATCTTATGTGCTGGACTCAAAGCAAAGCCTGCGCACCCATTGCCGAACAGACTTCGGGCGCATGAAACCTAAATGGTATATCCCCATCGTTACCTTGGCGGACTAAATGCGCAGACTAACCGTCTATTGGTGCGGACCCGCCGCCCGCAGCGCGCAAACCCATGCGGCTGAATAAATACATCAGTGAAACCGGAATCTGCTCGCGCCGCGAAGCGGATGCCTGGATCGCCGGCGGTCGGGTGACCATCAACGGCCAGCGCGCCGAGCTCGGCACGCAGGTCAACGAGGGCGATGAAGTCCGCGTGGACAAGCGTGTGGTCGGCGCGAAGAAACAGCATGTCTACATCTGCCTGAATAAACCCGTCGGCATTACTTGCACCACCGAGCGGCATATCGAAGGCAATATCGTCGATTTCGTCAATCATCCCGCGCGCATTTTTCCCATCGGGCGGCTGGACAAGGATTCCGAGGGGCTGATCCTGCTCACGAACCACGGCGATATCGTGAATGTGATCCTGCGTGCCGAGAACAATCACGAGAAAGAATATATCGTGACCGTCGACAAGCCGGTGACGGAAACTTTCCTCGCGGGTATGGCCGGCGGCGTGAATATCCTTGGCGTGCGCACGAAACCCTGCAAGGTCAGTCGCGTCGATCAATACGTGTTCCGCATTATCCTGACACAGGGACTGAACCGGCAAATCCGGCGCATGTGCGAGGTGTTCGGGTACCAGGTGCGCCGGCTGCAACGCATCCGGATCATGAATATCAAGCTCGGCGGCCTGAAGGTCGGGCAGTGGCGTGACTTGTCGGAAGCGGAACTTCGCGGATTGTTGCCCGGCCATCGACACGGCAACTAAGTTTGCCGCCCAGCGCCTCGGCGCTGATATGACGGCGGATCAGCTCACGCCGTCGCGGCGGCGGCGGCCGGTGCGGATCGTGTAGGGCGCAATAGCGAAGCGTATTGCGCCGGATGGGTATGAATGCAAACACTCACCATGCCGGATTACCGATGTACCTGGCATCCAGGGGCTCCCGCTCTACCAACGACAAAGCAGCCATGCGGCGGATTACGGCGCTATGCGCCTAATCCGCCCTACAGTTGGAGGATTCTGCTCACGCCGTCGCCACGGCCTCCGCGATCTCGCGGCGGCGGCCGGTGTAGTGCGGCGTCCAGCCGGAGGTGTCGATGAAGTAGCGCACCGCCTTGCAGCGGGTACAGCCGCGCATCTCGAACCAGTGCTCGGCGTTGGCCGGCACGTTGATGTAGTCGCCGCCGTTTACCTCCAGCAGAAATTGCCCGCCGTCCGGCTCGACGAAGCCGAAGTAACCGCTGCCGGCGAGGATATAGCGCACTTCGTCGTCCGCGTGCGTGTGGATCTTGTCGAACTTGGCGAGCATGTCGGCGAGGCCGGGGATGTCCTCGTGGATCACCACCATGTCGCGCGTCTGGTAGCCCATCTCGCGCTTCAGCTCCTCGAAGCGGTTCTGGACAAAACCGAGCAGTTCCTCTTTCTCGGTATCGCTCAGACTTTTTTTATCGAGCAACTCCTGCGCACGGCGGTCCGTGGGCGCGGGCCAGTGGCGCAGCGTGATCCCGAGACGCGCGAGGCGGCTCTGGACCGCGGGCAGGTCTTGCAACTCTTTGCCGTCGGAAAAAATGATGCGTGCCATTGTTTCCTCCTGTGTTGGGTTCAGCCGATGACCGGTTTATCGCCGCCGTTGCGTCGCGCCAGCGGTTTGATCGGGGGTTTGGTACTGGCCGCGGGTTTTGCCTGGGCCGATACCGGCGGGGACGGCCGCAACTCCGGTGAACGCATCGGACGTGCTTCCGGTTCGGGCGTGCGCGCCGGTTGCGGTTCCGGGCGCCGTGCTTCGTGCTCGTGGCGGTGTTCGCGTTCGGGACGACGTCCGCGCTCCCCAGGCCGCGCCTCGCGCCCCTGGCCTCCATGCCGATCCGGACGGCCGCCGCGGCCGCGTTCGGCGCCGGGGCGGGGACGGTATTCGCGTTTGGCCGGTGGCTTCAGTATCGGCTGCATTTCCGGTAGCACCGGGTGGATCGGGAGCTTGTGGCCGATGTACGCCTCGATCTCCGGCAGCGAAAACACATAGCGCTCGCAGGCAAAGCTCACGGCATCGCCCGAAGCGCCGGCGCGCGCGGTGCGGCCGATGCGGTGCACGTAATCCTCGGCGTTCTGCGGCAAGTCAAAGTTGAACACGTGCGAGACGTCGGGGATGTGCAAACCGCGCGCGGCCACGTCGGTCGCCACCAGCACCGGTAGCCGGCCTTCCATGAAATCTTGCAGGATGCGCAGGCGTTGTGTCTGCGGCACGTCGCCCGAGAGCACCTCGGCATTCAGGTCGTTGACCTTGAGCCAGGCGGCGATGGTTTCCGCCGCGTTCTTGGTGTTGGTGAACACCAGGCTGCGGGTCGGATCCTTTTGGCGCAGCAGGTGCACCAGCAACGGAATCTTCTCCTCGATCGCCGTGTGGTACAGCGCCTGCGTGACCTTGTCGGCGGTGCGCTTGTCCGGCTCGATGCTCACGAACTGGGGATTGTTCATGTGCTCGTAGGCCAGCTCGGTAACACGGAGGGAGAGTGTCGCCGAGAACAGCATGCTCAGGCGCTTGGCGGGCTCCGGCATGCGCCGCAGCAAAAAGCGGATGTCCTTGATGAAACCGAGATCGAACATGCGGTCGGCCTCGTCGAGCACCAATACCTGCACCGCGAGCAGGTCGAACACGTGCTGCTTGAAATAGTCGATGATGCGCCCAGGCGTGCCGATCAGCACGTCCACACCCTCTTCCAGCATCTTGCGCTGCGAGTCGTAGCCGGTGCCGCCGTACACCAGGCCGAGCTTGAAGCCGGCGTGCCGGCCCAGCACCTCGGCATCCTTGTGGATCTGCACCGCCAGTTCGCGCGTCGGCGCGAGCATGATCGCCCGCGGCTGGTTGGGCCGGCGGTTTTCCGCCGGGTGCATCATCAAACGATTAAAGGCGGCCAGCAGAAACGCCGCCGTCTTGCCGGTACCGGTCTGCGCCTGGCCGGCCACGTCCGTCCCGGCCAACGCCAGCGGCAACGCTTCGGCCTGGATCGGCGTGCAAAAATCGAAGCCGGCCTCACGCACACCCTGAAGCAAGGCCTCGGGCAGGTTCAGACCGGCAAAGGATTGGGCGGTTAGGTGATGATCGCTCATAAATTGGCGGCGGGAGCATAACATTTTGCTTTGCCGACGGCACTTTTTAGGATTCGGCGCGGGTCCGACTTGCATTCCAAGGGTATTTCTGCCCAAACTATCTCCCATTACCCGTTCACAACAGCCCACGGCCAGTCAGTCCGGCCGAATCCCATTCAATAATTACGGAGGCAAGCACCACATGAGTCACGGTATCGTCAACATCAGCGATGACAGCTTTGAGGAAGAAGTGCTCAAGGCGGATGGGCCTGTGCTGGTGGATTACTGGGCGGAATGGTGTGGTCCGTGCAAAATTATTGCGCCGGTGCTCCAGGAAATCGCCGAGGAATACAAGGGCAAACTCAAGGTCGCCAAACTGAACATCGATGAGAATCCTCAGACCCCGCCGAAGTACGGTATCCGCGGCATCCCGACCCTGATGCTGTTCAAGAACGGCAGCGTCGAGGCGACCAAGGTGGGCGCGGTTTCCAAATCGCAACTGGCGGCCTTTATCGATGGAAATTTATGATGTCATCCTGGCCGGCCAGGGACGAAATTGTCGGGAACATTTTTGGCAGCCGTTAGACTGGTCCCAAAGAGAGGAAAAGTCTCCTACATGCAAGCACTGGACGAAGGCGGTAACAGATGCTATGGTTGTTTCGCGGAAGTAGAAAAATCCAACGACGTTCCTGCTTTTTAAACTAATTTCCTGTTTATTCATTCCCCGGATTCAGCGGCGGGTAGTACGCACCCCCCGGACTCTCCGGATAGCGGTGACCACATGAATGCAAATCTGATGAATCTCTCCGAACTCAAGCGCAAGCCGGCCACCGAGCTGGCCGAAATGGCCACGGCCCTGGAAGTCGAAGGCGGCGGCCGGTTGCGCAAACAAGACCTGATCTTCGCGATCCTCAAGGCCCAGGCGAAAAAGGGCGAGGACATTATCGGCGAGGGCGTGGTCGAAATACTCCAGGACGGCTTCGGCTTCCTGCGGTCGGCGGACGCCTCCTATCTGGCCGGGCCGGACGACATCTACGTCTCGCCTTCGCAGATACGCCGCTTCAACCTGCGCACCGGCGACACCGTCAAAGGCAACATCCGTCCCCCGAAAGAATCCGAACGCTACTTCGCTCTCCTCAAAGTCGACGAGATCAATTACCAGAACCCGGACGAAGCCAAGAACAAGGTCCTGTTCGAGAACCTCACACCGCTCCATCCGACGCAACGGTTCGGGCTCGAGCGCGACAACTCCTCGACCGAGAACCTGACCGCGCGCGTGATCGACCTCATCGCGCCCATCGGCAAGGGCCAGCGCGGCCTGCTGGTCTCACCGCCCAAGGCCGGTAAAACGGTAATGCTACAGAACATCGCCCATGCGATTACGGCCAACCATCCCGACTGCTTTCTCATTGTGCTGCTCATCGATGAACGCCCGGAGGAAGTGACGGAAATGCAGCGCTCGGTGCGCGGCGAGGTGATTTCCTCGACGTTCGACGAACCGGCCAGCCGCCACGTGCAGGTCGCCGAGATGGTGATCGAGAAGGCCAAACGCCTGGTCGAGCACAAGAAGGACGTCGTGATCCTGCTCGACTCGATCACCCGCCTCGCCCGCGCTTACAACACGGTGGTTCCTGCTTCCGGCAAAGTCCTGACGGGCGGTGTCGACGCGAATGCGTTGCAACGGCCTAAAAGATTTTTCGGCGCGGCGCGCAATATCGAGGAAGGCGGCAGCCTTACGATCATCGCCACCGCGCTGATCGACACCGGCTCCAAGATGGACGACGTGATTTACGAGGAGTTCAAGGGCACCGGCAACATGGAAATCCACCTCGACCGGCGTCTGGCGGAAAAACGCAGCTACCCCTCGATCAACATCAACCGCTCCGGCACCCGCCGCGAAGAGCTGTTGCTGGTCCCGGACGAGCTGCAGAAGATCTGGATCTTGCGCAAACTGTTGCATCAGATGGACGAGCTCGAGGCCTCGGAATTCCTGATCGAGAAGCTGCGGGCCACCAAAAATAATGGGGAATTTTTCGACTCCATGAAGCGTTGACGGGGTGCTTGCTCAAGCCCTTGGTTTTGCATAGACTACCCGCCCTCTAGAAACCCTGCGCTGGATAATCGCAGGAAATCCATTGAGATCGATGATATGAAAGAAGGTATTCATCCCGCCTACACGGAAACCAAGGTGATTTGTAGCTGCGGCAACAGCTTCGAGACGCGTTCCACCTTGGGACAAGAGCTGCACGTGGAGGTCTGTTCCGTGTGCCATCCGTTCTACACCGGCAAACAAAAGCTGGTGGACACCGGTGGGCGCGTGGAGAAAGTCCGCCAGAAGTACGGCATGACAAAATAGCCGTCGTGGTTGCGGCTAGTCTGAAAAAGGCGCTCTTCGCGGGCGCCTTTTTAGTTTGTGTGCTGCTCGCGACGGCGGTCAGCGCCGCCGTATCCGCCACCGACAAGATCCGGCATGTCATTGACGGTGACACGGTGGTCCTCGCCAGCGGACGGCATGTGCGCCTGATCGGTATCAATGCGCCTGAACCGGGCAAGAACGGAACTCCGGACCAGCCCCTGGCGGCAAAGGCGCGCAGGCGGCTCGCTACCCTGGTGGAAAAACAGCGCGTGACGCTCATCTTTGAAACGGAACGCCAGGATCATTACGGCCGCCTGCTGGCCCATGTGCTGCTGCCGGACGGAACCAGCGCCGGGGAAATCCTGCTGCGCGAGGGACTCGCCTGGGTGGTGGCCATCCCGCCCAACCTGGGTAATCTGAAGGCCGGTCTCGCCGCCGAGAACGCAGCGCGCGGCGCCCGCCGAGGTGTGTGGAGCCAGGCTGCCTATGCCCCAAAACCAGCCGGCCAACTCACCGTCGCGGACACCGGATTTGGTTTCATCGAGGGCACGATTCTCCGGCACGCGCGCGGCAAGCATGTCATCTATTTTGACCTGACCCCGACGGTCGCCCTGCTCGTGTCCCAAGAGGATTGGAAAAAATTCTACGACGGCCAACCGTCCAGCCTGGTCGGTCGCCGTGTGATCGCACGCGGCTGGCTCACGGAATCCAGAGGCCGGCTGCACATGCGTGTGCCGCATCCGGCCATGCTAACATGGCGCGACTGAGCGCATGCGCCATACCGCACTCCAGACTTCCCTGATACCCCTGCTGCTGACTATCGTGTTGGTCGGTTTTGTTTCCGGCTGCGCGCTGAACCCGGTCAGCGGCACGCCGGACGTGGTCTTCATGAGCGAGGCCTCGGAGATAAATATTGGCAGCAGCAATGACACCAAAATCCGGGAGCAGTATGGGGTTTATGAAAATCCTGAACTTCAGGCTTACATCAATCGGGTTGGGCAGCAACTGGCGGCGCAAAGTCATCGCCCCGGCCTCGGTTACCACTTCACCGTGCTCGACAGCCCGGCGGTCAACGCCTTTGCCCTGCCCGGCGGCTATATCTATATCACCCGCGGCATTCTCGCCTATCTCAATTCCGAGGCCGAACTTGCGGCGGTGCTCGGACACGAGATCGGTCACGTCACCGCGCGCCACGGCGTGCGCCAGTACACGGCGGCCACGGCCACCGGTTTCGTGGGTGCCATCATCGGCGTAGCCACGGGCATCGGAGCGACTCAGGATTTGTTCAACAAGGTCTTCGGCAACGCGATACTCTCCGGCTACGGTCGCGACCATGAGCTTGAATCCGACCGCCTCGGCGCGGAGTACCTAGCGCGCACTGGATACGATCCGCAGGCCGTCATCAAGGTCATCGGTGTCCTCAAAAATCAGGAAGCATACGAGAAAAAACTTGCCGCCGCCGAGAATCGTCAGCCGCGTATCTATCACGGGGTATTCGCCAGCCATCCCAGCGCCGACAAACGTTTGCAGGAAGTGGTCGGTGAAGCCGACAAGTTCAAATCCCTTTCCGAACCAAAACTTGCGCGCGAGGATTATTTCAAGCAGATCGACAAACTGGCATTCGGCATAATCACAAAAAGCAGCGGGAAACTGACAAAAGGCGGTCTGCTCTACACCAATCGTTACTATTTGCCTGAAATCGATCTGGCCATTGACCTCCCCTCGGGCTGGAGCTTGCAACAGACGCTAGACACAATCACGGCAACCAGCACCGACCAACAGTCGCTGCTACAGCTTGATGTGCGGGAACTGGAAAAAAATGTGACCCCGGACGAATTCCTGAGACGACACATGCAGTTAAGCACCCTCCCAAAAGGCGGCGCCGTAACAGGCTTGTCACAAACTTCCTATACAACCGTTCTGCCTCTGGCCACGGCGTTCAGTGCGCGCGAAACCCGGGCCATCGTCGTGGATCATAAAAACAGGCGCCTCTTTTTTCAGGGCACCGCCAGAACACACGAGGGATTCACCGCGGCCGATCCCGTGTTTCTGGCGACGGCTCGAAGCCTCCGGCCTTTGAAAGCCGATGAAAAACAGTTAATGGAGCGAACCGGAACAGCGCAGCGTTTACGTGTCATCCAGGCACGTCCCGGCGACACCTTCGCCAGCCTCGCCAAAAAATCACCGTTAAATAAAAATGGCGAAGATACCCTGCGCCTTATCAACAACCTGTTCCCGGACGGCGAACCGCAAGCGGGCGAACTCATCAAGATCATCGAATAGGCAACACCCATGAATAAAGAAATGAAACAGGCCGCGCTCGATTATCACGCGCTGCCGAAACCCGGCAAGACCGCCGTGGTCTCGACCAAGCCGTGCGAGACCCAGCACGATCTGTCGCTGGCCTACACGCCCGGCGTGGCCGAGCCGGTACGTGCCATCGCCGCCGACCCCGAGGCCGTCTACCGCTATACCAACAAGGGCAACCTCGTGGCGGTGATCACCAACGGCACGGCCGTGCTCGGCCTCGGAAACCAGGGAGCGCTGGCGTGCAAGCCGGTGCTCGAGGGCAAGGCGGTGCTGTTCAAACGCTTCGCCAATATCGATGTGTTCGACATCGAGGTCGATGCCCCATCGCGCGATGAATTCATCGACACCGTGGTCAACATCGCGCCGACGTTCGGGGGCATCAACCTGGAAGATATTGCCGCGCCCGAATGTTTCGCGATTGAAGAAATGCTGCGCGCCCGCCTCGACATTCCGGTGTTCCACGACGACCAGCACGGCACGGCGGTCATCATCTGCGCGGGGCTGTTGAATGCGCTCGAACTCCAAGGCAAGAAATTGCCCGAGGCGCAGATCACGCTGCTCGGCGCCGGGGCCGCGGGGCTAGCGACGACTCACTTGCTGATCGTGCTCGGCGCCAAGCGCGACAATATTCTGCTGGTCGATAGCCAGGGTGTGGTTCATTCCAACCGCCCGGACCTTAATATCTACAAGCGCTGCTACGCTCAGCCGACCGGCAAACGAACGCTGGCCGACGCCATGCACGACGCGGACGTCTTTATCGGGGTGTCGGGCGCGAATCTGGTGTCACCGGAGATGGTGCGGTCGATGGCGCCCAAGCCCGTGGTCTTTGCGCTGGCCAATCCCGACCCGGAAATCAGGCCCGAGGTCGCGTGTGCGGCGCGCCCGGATCTCATCATGGCCACGGGCCGCTCGGACTACCCCAACCAGGTCAACAATGTTCTGGGGTTTCCCTACATCTTCCGTGGGGCACTCGACGTGCACGCCAGTTCCGTGTCGCGCGCCATGCTCATCGGCGCGGTACACGCGCTGGCCAGCCTGGCGCACGAGCCGGTACCGGCGGAGATGCTGCGCGCCTATGGACTCAAGCATCTGGAATTCGGACCGCAGTACATCATTCCCAAGCCGCTCGACCCGCGCCTGATCGAAGTCGTGCCGCCGGCGGTGGCGCGGGCCGCGATCGACTCGGGCGTGGCGCGGGCCGGTTATCCTCCGCACTATCCGGTTTGAAAACTTAGATTCTCAAACAAAATGAAATAGACAGGATTCACAGGATTAAAAACAGGATTAGCAGGATTTTTTATAAAATCCTTAATCCTGTAAATCCTGAAAAATCCTGTTAATCCTGTCTATTTTTTTTGTTAGGGGTCCTCAGTCGCTATTCCATCCACCAGACTAGGAAACGGCTCGGCTATACTGGCTCTTTAAAGAAGAAGCAAAGGGACAGGCCATGAAAAAAATCGTCATTGTCGGCGCCGGACGGGTGGGCGAATCCACCGCGCACAATCTCGCCAAAGCGGAACTGTGCCGTGAGATCGTGCTGATCGACATCAAGGAAGGCGTGCCGCAGGGTACCGCGCTCGATATCCAGGAATCCGCGCCGATCTTCGATTTCGACACCAAGCTCACCGGCTCCAATGAGATCAAGGCCATGGCCGGCGCCGACATGGTGATCATCACCGCCGGCATCCCACGCAAACCCGGCATGTCGCGTTCCGACGTGCTCGACACCAACCTGGCTGTGCTCTATGGCATCGTCGATGAAATGCGCAAATCCGCGCCGAAGGCCATGCTGCTCATGGTCACCAATCCGGTGGACGTGCTGACCTACGCCGCCTGGAAGCGCTCGGGCCTGCCGCGCGAACACGTCTTCGGCATGGCCGGGGTGCTCGACTCGGCGCGCATGGCGAGCTTCGTGGCCATGGAAACCGGGTTTTCGGTCAAGGACGTAACGGCGATGGTGCTCGGCGGCCATGGCGACACCATGGTGCCGTTGACGCGTTTTACCTGCATCAACGGTATTCCCATCGAACATTTCCTGTCGCCGGAACAAATCCGGAAAATCGTCGAACGCACGCGCGGGGGTGGCGCCGAGATTCTAAGCCTGCGCAAGACCGCGAGCGCCTACGATGCCCCGGCGGCGGCCATTGCCAGGATGGTGGATGCGATCTCGCATAACCGCCACCACATTCTGCCCGCGGTGGCCGTGCTCAAGGACGAATACGGGTTGAGCGACATATCCATGGGCGTGCCGGTGGTGTTCGGGGAATGCGGCGTGGAAAAGGTCATCGAACTGCCGCTGACTCCGGATGAAATGGCGGAGTTCAAGCGTTCGGCGGCGATGGTTCAGGCCGATCTCGAACGGCTGAAAAAATGAAATAGACAGGATTAACAGGATTAAAGATTTTGGGAATAAATAATCCTGTAAATCCTGAAAAATCCTGTTAATCCTGTCCATTGATTCTCGTCCAAAATTGAACACCGCCCCCCCGCTCACGGTACGCGAACTCATTCGCCGGATCGAGCAACGGTTCAACGACGCCGGGCTCTACTTCGGCCACGGCACTGACAACGCGCTCGACGAAGCGGCGTGGCTGGTGGGATCCGCGTTGCAACTGGCGCCGCACGAACTGGACGCGCATCTTGAAGATCGGCCGACCCCGGCACAGCAGAATGCCATTCGCGCGCTGGTCGAAAAACGCATTAACACCCGCCAGCCGCTGGCCTATCTGCTCAAGGAAGCCTGGTTTGCCGGGCTGAAGTTCTATGTCGACGAGCGCGTGATCGTGCCGCGCTCGCTCACGGCCGAATTCATCGTCGAGCAGTTTCATCCCTGGATCGATCCCGCGCGCATACACCGGATTCTGGATTTGTGCACCGGCAGCGGCTGCATGGCCATCGCTTGCGCTTACGCCTTTCCCGAGGCGCGCGTGGAGGCCGCGGATATTTCGGAGGCGGCCTTGGCGGTCGCGCGTATCAACGTGGAAAATCATGGTCAGCAGGGGCGCGTACAACTGCTCCATTCCGATCTGTTCAGCGGCCTGGCCGGCGCGCGCTACGATCTGATAGTCACCAACCCGCCGTACGTGGCGCGCGCCGAGATGCAGACATTGCCCCCCGAGTACCGCCATGAACCGGCGCTCGCGCTCGCTTCGGGTGCGCAGGGGCTGGATGCCGTCACCCGCATTCTCGCGGCCGCGCCGTCGCACCTGAACCCCGGCGGTATTCTGGTCGCCGAAGTGGGCAACAGCGCCGCCAGCTTGCAGGAAAAATTTCCCTCAGCGCCGTTCACCTGGCTCACGACCGCGACGGGAGATGAAAGCGTGTTGCTGCTGACGGCGGAACAACTGCGACAACATCACGCCGCGTTCGCGCCGACGCGATGATTCTATGTCGATGGCTTCCGGCGTAATCCGGAGGCCGCGGCGTGATCCAGAATCCATATCCCTTGGCGTGCCAGCTGCGCCGGGCAATCAACCGGCCGGCCGGGTCCTTCCAGCGCCTGGGCTACCGCCTTGGCTTTAGCCGATCCGCTCGCCAGAACCATGACCGTGAGCGCCGACGCGATCACGGGCGGTGTCATGGTCAGACGTTGATGCGGCGCCTTGGGTCCCGTCACCGCGACCACCTGGTGTCGGGTTTCACCGAGCACGGTGGAACCCGGAAACAGTGAAGCGGTATGTCCATCCTCGCCGATACCGAGAACGATCAAATCAAACTGCTCAGGGAGTTGCGCCGCGTACTCCGCGGCGGCCGCGTCACGATCCGGGCGTTCGGCCGGCATGCGATGCACGTGAATTGGCGGAATGGGCACCGCATCCAGTAGCGTTTCGCGCGCCATGCGGTAGTTGCTTTCCGGATCGCCGGGCAGCACCGCGCGCTCATCGCCGAAATAGATTTCAACTTTTTCCCACGGAAGGTGATGGAGCGCGAGTCGCCGGTAGACCGCGCGCGGGGTGGCGCCGCCGGACAGCGCCACGGTCGCCCGACCGTGGCGGGTGACGGCCTGCTCGATCAGGAGTGCGATACGGTCCGCCGCCACGGCCGCCAGGGCCTCGGGGGCCACTATGATGCGGCGGTCATTGGGCAACACCGTATCTGGTCCTAAAGTGTTTTCCACGCGCGTTTGTCCGCGCGCAGCAGACCCTCGGACGCGAGCGGTCCCCAGGAACCGGCTGCGTAGTTCGGAAAATCATGCGGCGGTTCGGCGACCCAGTGGGCGATGACCGGTTCCACGATCTGCCAGGCGCGGTAAATCCAGTCGGCGCGCGCGAACAGCGTCTGGTCGCCGCCCATGGCATCGTGCAACAACCAGGAGTAGGCGCTCGGGAGCTGTTCGATGCCGAAGGCACTGGCGTAGCGGAAATTCATGGTGACCGGCTGCAGACACAGGCCCGGACCCGGCTGCTTGGCCACGAAGGTCTGCATGATGCCCTCCTCCGGTTGCAGCCGGAACGCCAGGACATTTCCGCTTGAGCTGTCCTGCTCGATCGGAAACATGAGATGCGGTGTGGGCTTGAAGTGGATCGCCACCTCAGTGAGCTTGCGCCCCAGGCACTTGCCGGTGCGCAGGTAAAACGGCACGCCGGCCCAGCGCCAGTTGTCGATCATGATCCGCAGCGCCGCATAGGTCGCGGTGTTCGAGTCGGGCGCCACGTTCTTTTCCGCGCGATACCCGGGCACTGCTTGTCCGTCCATGTGTCCCGGTCCGTACTGCCCGCGTACGGCATCTTTGCGAACATCCAATGGGCGGATCGCCTGCATCACCTTCGCGGTTTCGTCGCGCAAGCCCGCGCCATCGTAACGCACCGGCGGCTCGATCGCGGTCATGCACAGCAACTGCAACAGGTGATTCTGCACCATGTCACGCACCACGCCGGTCTTCTCGTAAAAGCCGGCGCGCGTGCCAATGCCGATGTCCTCGGCCACGGTGATCTGCACATGGTCGATGTAGTTGCGGTTCCAGATCGGCTCGAAGCTGGGATTGGCGAAACGCACCACCAGCAGGTTTTGTACGGTCTCCTTGCCGAGAAAATGATCGATGCGGTAGGTCTGTTGTTCATCGAAAACCTCCAGAATCCGCCGGTCGAGTTCACGCGCCGAGCGCTCGTCGGTGCCGAAGGGTTTTTCGATCACCAGCCGCCGCCAACCACGATCGCTCTCGCCCAGCCCGGCCGCGTCGAGCCGGGTGACGATCCCGCAGAAAAACGCCGGCGGCGTGGCCAGATGAAACAGGATGTTGTCGGGGATGCCGTGGCGTTTCTGCAGCGATTGCAGCTTGTCACGCAACAACGCGTAATCGCCTTCGGGCGGCGCCTCGAAATTTCCCGCCACGTAGTGCAGATGGGGCGCGAACCGCTCCCAGTGTTTCAGATCAAGCGTGCGCTCAGCGGAAACAGCACGGTGCATCTGCTCGCGGAAGGTCTGGTCATCCCAGTTGTCGCGCGAAAAGCCGACGATGGTGAATGGCTCCGGGAGCAGCGCCTGGCACGCCAGATCGTACAGCGCGGGTATGAGTTCGCGCCGCGACAGGTCACCGGCAGCGCCGAACACCACGATGCAACAGGGGTCGGTGGGCTTGCCGGAACTGAGTCCGACGCATCGGGGGGCGAATTCCATTTCGTTCATGGCCTCACTCCTTCTTCACCGCATGCCCGCCGAATTGCTTGCGCAGCGCCGCGATCACCTTGGCGCTGAAACGCTCGTCCTGGCGCGAGGCAAACCGCTCGAACAGCGACTGCGTGATCACCGGAATCGGAATGGCATTCTCCACGGCATAGGCGATGCTCCAGCGCCCCATGCCGGAGTCATCGACGTAACCGGCGACATGCTCCAGGGCGTTGCCCTCTTCGCGCAGTGCCTTGGTCAGCAGATCGAGCAGCCACGAGCGCACCACCGAGCCCTGCTGCCACAGCGCGGCGACGCGCCCCAGGTCGATATCGTATTCCGAACGCTTGAGGCACTCGAAGCCCTCGCCGAGCGATTGCAACATCGCGTATTCGATGGCGTTGTGAATCATCTTGACGAAATGCCCGGCGCCATTCGGGCCCACGTGCGCATAGCCGTCCTTCGGGGCCAGGGCAGCAAAGACCGGCTCCAGATAATGAAAAGCCGTTTTGGCGCCGCCGATCATCAGGCAATAACCGATTTCCAGTCCCCACACGCCGCCACTGACACCGACGTCGAGAAAATTCACGCCACGCGCGGCGCAGCGCTCGGCGGCGCGCGCGGAATCGGTGTAGCGCGAGTTGCCGCCGTCCACGATGATATCGCCGGGGGCGAGTTTCTCGAGCAGGGTATCAATTGTCTCTTCCGTCGGCTGGCCGTGCGGGACCATGAGCCAGACCGCGCGCGGCGTCTTGAGCTGCTTCACCAGCTCCGCCGCGGACGAAGTCACGCTGACGGCCGCCGTTACCGCAGGCTCGATGCTTCGGGGATTTCGGTTATATCCGACCACGCTGTGGCCGGCACGGACCAGCCGCAGCGCCATGTTCCCGCCCATGCGGCCCAAACCGATCATGCCGATTTGCATTGCTCACGCTCCTTAAGCAGGTTGCTGAAAAAGTCAGAAAACCAGCCGAATCCGTCATTCCGGCGTAAGCCGGAATCCAGCATATTAAATGATTTCATTGCTTATAATATCTGGACCCCGGCTTTCGCCGGGGTGACGAAGCCATTTTTCAGCACCCTCTTTTAGATTACGGTCAATTCCCCACGAAAGCGCCGTGGGTTATGGATATGGCTCCAGACCGGCTAAAGGCTTCGATGAAACCGCTTCGGTGTTAAACGCCGGGCTTGCAGACATGGCTCACCGCATACATGGCCTCGATTTGGCTGGCAAAGCGTTTCTCGATTTCATTGCGCTTGAGCTTGAGCGTCGGGGTCAGTAGTCCATTCTCGACGCTCCATGGTTCCTCCAGGCGCGCGATGTGGCTGATACGCACATAACCGGGAAAATTGTGGAGCTGGGCGTTGGCGCGCGCGCACAACTGCGCCGCATCCGTGATTTTGCTGACCACGAGCAGCCCGAGCTTGGGCCGGCCTTCGCCCACCACCATCACCTGTTCAAAAACGGCATCGCGCAGTATCGCCGCTTCGGCGTCCGTGGGCGGCACCTTCTCGCCATTGGACAGCACGATGATGTCCTTCACGCGCCCGGTGATGTACACACCGCCGCCGCGAATCGTGACCACGTCGCCGGTATGCAGCCAGCCTTGCGGGTCGATCATGGCGGCGGTCGCCGCGGGATTGTTCCAGTAGCCCAGCATGATACTTGGCCCGCGCGCCAGCAGCTCGCCATTTTCGTTGCAGCGCAGTTCGACGCCCTCCAGCGCGCGGCCGACCGAAGCCGGATCGTTGTCGCCCAGGCGGTTGGCGGCCAGCACCGGCGAGGTTTCGGTGAGCCCATAGCCCTGGATAATCGGCAGCCCGAGGCCGATGAACACGCGTGACAGATGCGGTGCAAACGCCGCCCCGCCGACGATGATCAGGCGAATACGCCCGCCCAATCGCCGATAGAGTTTATTGGCGACCAGGGCCTTGAGCACCGGCCACAGGAGCCGATCGCGCCACGTCGCCTCGCCGCGGAAGCGCCGCCAGCCGGTTTCGCAGGCGGTCTCAAACAGCCGGCGCTTGAGCGAACCCGGCGCCATCGCCTCCTGCATTTTCGAATAAATGCGTTCGAAGATGCGCGGCACGCTGATGAGCACCGTCGGCCGCTGTTCGCGGATATCGTCCGCCAGCAAACTGATCGAGCGCGCATAGACCGTCTGCGCCCCGGCCCAGATGGCGGAATAGTATCCGCAGGTGCGCTCGAACATGTGCGACAGCGGCAGAAACGAAAGGAACCGGTCGGTGGTGTAGGCTGGTATCGCGCGCATGGACGCGACCACATTACTCAGAATATTGCCGTGCGACAGCATTACGCCCTTGGGCCGCCCGGTGGTGCCGGAGGTGTAAACCAGACTGGCAAGATCCTTGGTCCCGGCTGCGGCCGCGGTCAAGGCCGGCACCGGCCCGGAGGGAAGCCACGCTTTCACAAGAACCAATTTTTTATCCGCCGCCGCTTGGCCCTCGAGGCAGACCACGCGCTCAATTTTTTTTGCCTGATCGCGTAGCGCCGGCCACTGCTTGGCGTCTTCGATAAGCAGCAGGCGCGCTCCGGAATCGTTCAGGCACCAGGCCATGTTGTCCGGCCGGTCGTCAAAATACAACGGCACCGTCACCAGACCGAGTGCCAGCGCCGCCTGATCGAACAACACCCATTCGACACGATTGTGCAGACACAGGGCCACGCGCTCGCCCGGTTTCAGTCCTTCCCGGGTAAACGCCGCCTGCCAACGCGCCACCTCTTGCCCCACCTGCGCCCAGCTCAGGTCGTTCCAGCGATTACCGTCGAACTGGCGATAGGCCGGCGCGGCCGGCGTAGCGCGGACGCGCGCGAGCAGCAGATCGAAGAGGTTGGCGTTGTCACGAAGCTCCATGGAACAGTATTAGTCGATCATCCAACGAAGCTGGGCGCTCAGAATTTTTATGTTGGCGCTGTATTGACCATTCAAATTTCCGCGCGTGGCATTCTCTGAATCCAGCGCGCTCTTGTCGATGTCGGCGTCGGCAACCTTGATATAGGCAACAGCGACGTCGAACACCAACCGCTCGGAACTTTGGTAGCTGGTGCCGAGCGTGAGCCAGCGGCGATTCTCGTCCGGCAGGCGCGGAGTGCGGTACGCGGCACTCGGCGTGGGCGTCTGGTCCAGCGCGAGGCCGGCGCGCCAGGCCCAGGCGCCACCCGGTCGATAGACCGCGCCGACGGAATAGCGATTCACGTCGTTGAGATTGAGCGTGACGACGGAGTTGGCCGCACCGCTGTCAAAGTAAATCCGCAGTTCTGGAAGCTTGCTCCAGTAGGTGCGGGTGATGTCGCCCATCAACGCCCATTGCGAATTGAGTTTCATGAATCCGCTCACTGACAACGTCGCCGGCAGCGTGATATAGGCGTTGGCCCCGCCATCGACCGTATTCACCAGAGCTGCCAACGTCGCTTGGCCAGCATCATAGATGGTGACATCCACGGCACCGGTAAGATGGTGCTTGACGGGCGAGCGGTAGGCCAGACCGAGGCGTGTCTCTTTGCTGGGTTCCCACAAGGCGCCGACATTGAACCCAAAGGCGTTGTCGTCAGCCTCGATCGACACCTTGGCGTCGTCCTGCTGGGACGCGAGGCCCTGAGCGCCACAAAACCCCGGGGGGAGCGTTGTTCCGTACGGTGGTTGTGCAAGGACGCAGGACGTACCCAGATCGGCCCATTGACTTAACATCGCCGACATTTTCTGGTAGCTGACACCGACGCCGAGCGAAAGCCCGTCATTGACCTGATAACCGATACCAGGATTGATATTGATTGTTTCGATCTCGGAGCGGTCGGCATGGTAACGCCCGACCCAGTTGTCCGCGTAATCGGTCGCCAATCCGAAAGGAACATTGATGCCTAGCCCGATCACCATGCGGTCATCGACACGGTGCGATAAATAGATATTCGGGAGCATCGCGGTCTCGCCCGCATTACCGCCGTCACTTCCCGTGATGGGGGTGCCGAGTCTGGTCGTAGCGCTGGATTTACTGAACTGCGTGGAGGGGAAGATGGCATGCGCCCCGGCCACCAGCTCCGTGCCGGACAGGCGCGTCAGACCGGCCGGGTTGTACCAAACCGTGCTGGCATCTTCGGCGATGGCAGCGCCGCCGGCGAAGGCATTGCCCAGACCGGCGGGACTGTTTTCAGCGAGCTGGAAAAACGCCGCGCGGGTATCCATCGCATGGGTGAACAGTAACAGGGTGGTGAGACAAGCAAACACACGACGATGTTGCTCCATGGCGCTCTCCTGTAGGTAGCTCAAGTTCCGGTATGAACCGTGCCCTGGCGGTTTATTTCGTTATTCGACCGGTCGCAATTTATCGACCGAAATTATCTGGCATTCCTTCGAATCAGCCTGCTTAATATTATTACTTTGGCATCAGCCGCACATTAATAGCAAATTAAACCTTATCGATAGGGCGCCGGCGGAGCAACTCCGGCTGTGACCAACCGGGATCGGGCGTGAAGCGCGAACCGTATTCCTGCGACAGCCGATACAGGCTGTGGCTGATACCGGTCGCTCCCAGGCTTTCAACATAGTGCATCGGCCCGCCGAGGAACGGGGCAAATCCGGTCCCATAAACCATGCCGGCATCGACGGCATCGGCATCCGCCACGATGCCTTCGCGCAGACAGGCCATGGCCTCGTTCAGCAGCCGCAGGATCAGCCGCTCGGTAATGGGAATGTCGGCGGCGGTCTTGGTGGGCGCCGGCGTTTCACGCCGGCCACGGGAGTCAAACTGATAGAAGCCGCGCCCGGTCTTGCGGCCCAGATGGCCCTGACTCACCAGTTCGCGCAAATTCTCCGGCACTTCGATGTGCAGCGGTCCGGACAACTCCTCGGCCACGGACAGACAGATATCGAGACCGACCGTATCCGCCAGCTCGATCGGCCCCATGGGCATGCCGAACTCGGTGGCCGCTTCATCGATCGTGGCAATACTTACCCCCTCCTCCACCAGCCGCACGGCCTCGATGAGGTACGGCATCAGAATACGATTGACCAGAAAGCCGGGGCTGCTTTTGACATCGAGCGGCAAACGCTCGATCGCGCCGGTAAAGGCCCGCGCCCGCGCCATGGCCTCCGCGGAGGTGTTGGCGCCGCGCACGATCTCGACCAGCTGCATTTTTGCCACGGGATTGAAGAAGTGCAGTCCCACCAGGCGCCCCGGGTCTTGCAAGGCTTGTCCGATCTCTTCCAACGGAATGCTGGAGGTGTTGCTCGCCAGCAATGCCTGCGGCCGAACCTGCCGCTCCAGCATCCGGAAAAGCTCGCGCTTGGGCGCAAGCTTCTCGACGATCGCTTCGATCACCAGATCCGCACGCTTCAAGCCATGGCCATCGAGATCCGGCATGAGCCGGTCCATGGCCTCCTGTACCGCCCGTGGTTCCTTGAGTTTGGACTTGAAAAACCCGTGCGCCTTTTTCATGGCACGCGCGAGGATCTCGGGTTCGCGGTCCTGCAGGCTCACGCGAAAGCCCTTGTGCGCCACCCAGATGGCGATATCCGCACCCATCACGCCGGCGCCGACCACGTGCACGTGCTCGATGTTGTGGGCCTGCGCCCGGCCGGCGCGCTTGAGCTCCTCGCCCAGCAGAAACACGTGCACCAGATTGCGGCTGGAGCGCGACACCAGCAACTCGCCGAGCGACCGCGCCTCCTGCTCCGCCGTGGCGCGATCGCGCCACAACTCGAGAATCCGCCACGGCGCCGGATAATGATCGGGACGCGCCTTGCGCCGCACGCGCGGCGTGAACAGCCGCACAATCAGCGGCCGCAGCGGTTTCCATCCTGGTACGCGCCGGTACCATGCCGCTTTGCGGCGCGGACTATGCCGATTCAAAATCGCTTCGGCCGCGTGCCGCCAATGCCGCTCCGGCACGATTTCATCCACCAGTCCCAGACGCCGCGCCTCGCGCACCGAGACCGTGCGACCGGTCAGCATCATATCGAGCGCGGACAGGTCACCGACCAGCGGCGGCAGGCGCAGCGTGCCCGCGAAACCGGGGTGAATGCCGAGGCGCACCTCGGGCAGGCCGAGGCGCGTCACGGCATCCTCGTACGCCAAGCGATAAGTGCAGGCCAGGGCGAGTTCCAGACCGCCACCGAGACAAAAGCCGTGAATCACCGCCACCGAAGGAAACGACAGACCGGCCAGGTGCGCAAACACCTGTTGACCCAGACTGGCGAGCTCCGTGGCCCGCAGCGGGTCCGTGATCGTGACAAATTCACGCACGTCGGCCCCGGCGATGAATCCGGACGCCTTGCCGGAGCGGATGATCAAACCCTTAAGCGGTTTGGTTTCAATTTCACCCAGATGCCGATCGAATTCATTCAACACTTCCTGCGACAACACGTTGGCCGACTGGCCCGCGACATCGAGCGTCAGCATGGCGTAATCGTTGGTGTATTCGAGACGCCAGTGCTGACTCATGACTTGGCACCCGCGGTACGCACCAGCATCGCGCCGCCTTGGCCACCGCCAATGCACAGGGTCGCGATGCCCTGCCCGCCGCCTTTGCGTTTCAGCGCGTGCAGCAGATGCAGCACGATGCGCGCGCCGCTCGCGCCCACCGGATGGCCGTTGGCAATGGCACCGCCTTCGGGGTTGAGCCATTCCGGATCCATGGCGCCGGGCGGTTTGTCCAACCCGAGCTCCTCGCGCGCATACTGCGCGCTGTCCCAGGCCGCCTGGCAGGCCAGGACCTGCGCGGCGAAGGCTTCATTAAGCTCCAGCTGTTGCAGATCGCGCATCTGCATCTGCCGGCGCGCCAGCAACTGCGCCACCGCATGCACCGACCCCAGACCCATCTGGCTCGGATCGACCCCGGCCCATTCGTGATCGACCCATTCGCCCAGCACGGACAGCCCGTGGCGCTGCACCGCTGCTTCGCTCGCGAGCAACAGCATGGCCGCGCCGTCGGTCACCTGCGAGCTGTTGCCGGAGGTTACCAACCCGTACTTTCTGTCGAACACCGGTTTGAGCTGCGCCAGTTGTTCAAGATCGGTGTCACGCCGCAGGCCGGTATCTTCCGAGTAAAAATGTTCGCTCGTGTCATAGAGCGTTTCCACTTCAGCGTTCATATGCCCGGCATCGAACGCCGCCGCCAGCCGCCGATGACTTTGCAGCGCATAAACATCCTGGGCCTCGCGCGACAGGCCGAAGCGGTGCGCCACGATCTCGGCGGTCTGCCCCATGGACAACTTCACCAGCGGATCGGTGAGACCGAGCAACAGCGAATAAACCGGCTTCAGGTGCGATAGGCGAAACCGCGCCAGCGCCCGCAACCGGTCGAGCGGCTGCCTGGCGCGTAGCATCTTGCCGAGCCAGCCGACCATGGCGCTATTCCACTGAATCGGCGCGCGGCTCATGGCCTCGGTGCCGCCGGCGAGCACCAGCTGGGCGCGCCCCAGGGCGATGCGCTCGGCGGCCGTGGCCAGCGCCTGCAGGCCCGAGGCGCAATTGCGTTGCACGGTGTGCGCCGGTACGCGCTTGCCGCAACCCAAACGCAGTGCGATCAAGCGCGCGATATTGGCCTCGTCCGCCGCCGGTATGACGCAACCCACGATCACTTCGTCCAACGCCGAGGCCGGAAACGGTTGACGCGCCAGCACCGGCCGAGCGCAGGCCACCGCCAGATCGGCGGCGGAGAACAGCCCCGGCTCGGTCCGGGCTTTCAGGAACGGCGTACGCGCGCCATCGACGATGAAAATTCGGTTCATAGAATATGCCTTAATCAAAAATCCATAGACAGGATTAACAGGATTTTTCAGGATTTACAGGATTAAAGATTTTACGAATAAAATCCTGTTAATCCTGTTTTTCAATCCTGTAAATCCTGTCTATTAAATCTTTTCAAAGTCATCCACCGCAATCACCTCGCGCCGCGCGGCATACGCCGCGCGCACCAGCTTCGCTTCCGCGGCGCTCAATATATTTTTCTCCAGCGCGATCTTGATCTGGGCTTCAAGGTCGCCGTGCAGCAACGGATATTCGTCCACCAGTTTAACCAGGCGGCGATCGAGCGTTTCCGCCGCGATCACCTTGGGCAAGGCATCCTCGAGCCGGCCGATGGCGTCTTGTGTCGACTTCGATACATACATCCCTTGCGTCAGACGCGCGCGTGCCGCCGAGGGTTCCAGCAGCAGTTTCGCGCAGGCCTGGCCCATGGCATCCGCCGGCACCGGATAACGCCGTCCGGACGGAAACACCAGCCCGCCCATGAGCCAGGAAAAAAACCGGCTGGGTAAATGCTTGAGTATCACCACCAGCGTTTTCTCGGCCTCGTGCAGACAGTAGTCGCAGGCGTAGCGCAGCAGCGGGATGTCCTCGACCGGGCGGCCGTCGTCTTCAAAGCGCTTGATCGTGGCCGAGGCCAGATACATGAAACCCAGCACGTCGGCGAAGCGGCCGGAAATTTTCTCCTTGCGCTTGAGCGCGCCGCCGAGCGTCAGCATCGCCGTGTCGGAGATCAGCGCGAAGGCGCAGGACAAGCGCGTCAACCGCTGCACGTATTGCCGCACCGGGCCGTCCACCGGCACGCGCACGAAGCGCGCGTCGGTGACGCCGAGCCAGAAGGCGCGCGCGGCGTTGCTGAGCGTGTAGCGGATGTGCCCGAACAGCGCGGCATCGAAAACCTGGGCGGCGCGTTTATCGTCTTTGTCGGCTACCGCCTGCAATTCCTGCAGCACGTACGGGTGACAACGCACCGCGCCCTGGCCGTAGATGATGAGCGCGCGCGTTAGGATATTCGCCCCTTCGACGGTGATGCTGATCGGCAGCGCCTGGTACACGCGGCCCATGAAATTGCGCGGCCCGAGGCAGATGCCGGCGCCGCCCTGGATGTCCATGGCGTCGTTGACCACGCGGCGCATGTGCTCGGTGAGCTGGTATTTCACAATCGCCGAGGCCACCGAGGGTTTTTCGCCCAGATCCACGGCGCGCGCGGTGAGCGTGCGCGCGGCCTCCATCATGTAGGTATAACCGGCGATACGCGCGAGCGCCTCTTCCACGGCCTCGAATTTTCCGATCGGCAATTTGAACTGGCGGCGGATGCGCGCATAGGCGCCGGTGGCGCGGCAGGCCAGCTTGCCGGCGCCGACGGACAGCGCCGGCAGTGAAATCGAGCGGCCGGCGGCCAGCGACTCCATCAGCATGCGCCAGCCCTGGCCCACGCGCTCGCGCCCGCCGATGATCCACTCAAGCGGAATGAAAACATTTTCACCCCAGTTCGGGCCGTTCTGGAACACGATGTTGAGCGGGTTGTGACGCGTGCCGATTTCGACGCCGGGCGTGTCCGTGGGAATCAGCGCCAGGGTAATGCCGAGATCTTCCTCTTGGCCCAGCAAATGCTCCGGGTCGAACAGCCGGAACGCGAGCCCGAGCACCGTGGCCACGGGTCCGAGCGTGATGTAGCGCTTGTCCCAAGTGAGGCGGATGCCAAGCACATTTTTCTTGCCTTGAAACTCGCCGCGGCACAGCACGCCGCGGTCGGGCATGGCGCTGGCGTCGCTACCGGCCTCGGGGCTGGTGAGCGCGAAGCAGGGCACTTCCTTGCCGCGCGCCAAACGCGGGAGATAGTGTTTCTTCTGTTTATCGGTGCCGTAATGCAGCAACAGCTCCGCCGGGCCGAGCGAGTTCGGCACCATCACCGTGACCGCGGCGGTGATCGAGCGGCTCGCGACCTTCATGACCACCGCGGAGTGCGCCTGCGCGGAAAATTCGAGGCCGCCGTATTTCTTCGGGATGATCATGCCGAAGAAACCTTTGTCCTTGAGGAAGCGCCACACTTCCGGCGGCAGATCGCCGCGCTCATGGGTGATCTGCCAGTCATCGAGCAGCGCGCACAGTTTTTCCACCGGTCCGTCGAGAAACGTCTGCTCTTCGGTGGACAGCGTTGGCAATGGCAGGTTGAACAGCTCTTCCCACTTCGGATTACCGCCGAACAGCTCCGCCTCCCACCACACGGTGCCAGCCTCGAGCGCCTCGCGCTCGGTGTCCGACATCGGTGGCATGATGCGGCGGAAAATTTTCAGCAGCGGCGCACTGAATAGCGCGCGACGCAGCGGCGTGACCGCCAGGGGTAAAACGATGAGGAAAAAAAGTCCCCAGGCGGTTAGCCATAGGGGCATCGCGGGGTGATAGAGGATATCCCACAGGGCAATGCCCGCGGCCAGCGCCGTGGCCCAAACCAGGCCCGGCACGCGCCTGGCGGCCAGCTCCCAAACCGTCACGGCGGCGAGCAATATCCAAATGGCGGTGCTCATGTGTCCCTGCCTGGGGAGTCCTTTTCCTTAAGTGATGGGGTGGCGTTAATGCCCTCCAAATTGTAGCTCACGCCGCCGTGGATAACGCATGCCCAAGATGCCTAGCACGGGCCGGCGGCACGCCGGGTTCAGATTTCGATCATTTCGAAATCGGATTTGGCGGCGCCGCAATCGGGGCATTTCCAGTTCTCCGGCACATCCCCCCACACTGTCCCGGGCGGAATACCGTCCTCGGGCCGGCCCTTTTCCTCTTCGTAGACGAAACCACAAATGACACACATGTACGCCTTCATTCACACCCTCAAGCCAAGCGAAAAAACCAACGAGACCGGCCATGATCGCATTTTCACCTTCATGGTGAAACCACCGGCACGGTAGTAAAATTCCGCGATGTCCGATCGTATCGCGGTGGTGTTGTGCAACTTGGGAGGCCCGGATTCATTGGCGGCGGTCCGCCCGTTTCTGTTTAACCTCTTTTCCGATCCGGATATTTTTCGCTTACCGCTCGGCTTCCTGACCCAGCGTCCGTTCGCCGCGCTGATCGCGCGGCGCCGCGCCCCGGAGGCCGCCCACGGCTACGCCGCCATCGGCGGCAAATCGCCGATCCTCGAGTACACGCGCGCCCAGGCCGAAGCCTTGCAGCGCGTGCTCGGCGACGAGTTCGATGTGCTGGTTTGCATGCGTTACTGGCACCCGCTCAGCGACGCCGTGGTTGCTGCGCTCAAGCAGAAAAACTACACCCAGGTGATTTTGCTGCCGCTGTACCCACAGTATTCAATCACCACCACCGGCAGTTCGTATAACGAGTTCATGCGCCAGTGCCAGCGCCAGCATTATCATCCAGCGGTCACGCTGGTGCGGGAATGGTATGAAAATTCCGATTACCAGCAGGCTATCGTCGAGACCTTGCACGCTGAGGCCAAGAAATTTCCCGATCCCGATCCGGCCCGAATCGAATTGCTGTTCTCCGCCCATGGCTTGCCGCAAAAAATCGTGAACCGGGGCGACCCCTACGAGCGCCAGATCCGCGCGACCTACGATGCCGTGCGCCAACGGCTGGGCTGGCCGCATACCACGCTGTGCTATCAAAGCCGCGTCGGGCCACTCGAGTGGCTGCGGCCGTATACGGACGATGTGATCCGCGAAAAGGCCACGGCGGGCGTCAAACAAATGCTGGTGTATCCGATCGCCTTCGTGTCGGATCATGTCGAAACGCTGTTTGAATTGGGGATCACCTACGCCGATCTGGCGCGCGCCCGGGGCATTGCGCACTATCGTGTCGCCCCGGCGCTCAACAGCCATCCGCGCTTTATCCAGGCACTGAAGTCGCTGGTGCACCAAGCCTCGCTCAAGCCATGAGCCGCGCCACCCCGCCCGTGGTCCTGGTGTTTGCCGGCACCGACCCCACCGGCGGCGCGGGACTGACCGCCGACGTGCTGACGCTCGCGAGCCTCGGCTGCCATGCCGCCGCGGCCGTGACCGCCGTGACCGCGCAGGACACCTCCGGCATCAAGCAGTACAGTTGCGTGGACACCGAACTCATCATCGCGCAGGCGCGCGCGGTGCTGGAGGACATGCCGGTGGCGGCCTTCAAGATCGGCATGCTCGGCAGCAGCGCGGTCGCCAGCGCGGTCGCCAGCATCGTCGAGGATTATCCCGACATTCCGCTGATCGTCGACCCGGTGCAGAGCTCGGGCCGCGGCGATGCGCTGACGGATGACATGCTCGACGGGGCCTTGCGCAGCCTGATCTTTCCGCAGGCGACGCTAATCACCCCCAACAGCCTCGAGGCGCGCAAGCTGGCGCCCAGCGGCGACACGCTCGACGCCTGCGCGCAGGAATTGCTGTCGCTCGGGACTGAATACGTGCTCATCACCGGCACGCACGAAAACACCCCGCAGGTGATCCATCGGCTGTACGGCAACATGCGCCTGATCGAGACCTTCGTGTTCGAGCGCCTGCCCGGGAGCTATCACGGCTCGGGTTGCACGCTGGCCTCGGCCTGCGCCGCTTCGCTCGCCCACGGGCTCGACCCGGTCAACGCCGTGGGGGAGGCGCTGCAATACACCTGGGAAACCCTGAAACACAGCTTCCGCTCCGGCATGGGCCAGCATCTGCCGAACCGGCTGTATTGGGCGTGGGAGATGGATGAGCCGGAAAGCGGCGAGGGTTGACAATAGGATATTCAAGGTTGACAATTGTCTCGGTAAAGGTTGTCAATTGATGCGGCGCCATTTTTATGACCAAAGTACGGGAGCGGGGTGAGACGGTAAGGCGATACATCCTCGCTAACGTGGAAAAGCATCCCGCAGATATCGCCAGGATGACGGCGGACAGATTCGGCATTACCCGGCAAGCGGTAAACAAACACCTCCAGAAGCTGGTCAGCGAACACGCACTCAAACAGCACGGCATTACCAGAAATTGTTCGTACCAGCTCGCACCATTAGCCCATTGGCGGAAAACATTTCCCCTCGCGAAAACACCGGCGGAGGATCGGGTCTGGAGAGAAGACGTCGTTCTCTCCCTGGGGCAG
>JAUSDQ010000084.1 GCA_030650525.1 Sulfuricaulis sp. | reverse complement strand
TAGACGTCGGCTTCCTGGGCAGTCATGAAGGCGGGCACGGCGGGCCGCACCGTCGTGCCACGGCTATCCTGCCCCAGGGCACGCACATCCACCGTTGCTTGCAGCGGTACGCCGGCTGAATACAGTTCGCCGATAGGGATGAGCCCATGCTGGGTGTGCAGGCGTGTGTCGGCCGTCACGCAGGGGTTGGTGGCGCGAATGTTCTCGCAGAACCAGTTGTTGTTCATTTCGTTGATCTTGTCGATCAGGATGAACCCGGGTTCGGCGTAGTCGTAGGTCGAGGCCATGATCAGATCCCACAGGCGCTGCGCCGGGATGGTTTTGTATATCTTGCAGGCCACCTGGCCGAGGTTGTTGGTGATGTAGCCCTCGGTCACCGGCCAGTAGCGCCACAGGATGCGCGACTCGGGGTCTTCGTATTCGTGGCGGCTGACCGGGAACAACAGGTCCCAGGGCCCGTTCTTTTTCACCGCCTGCATAAACTCGTCGGTGATCAGGCACGACAGGTTGAACTGGCGCAGCCGCCCGTCTTCGCGCTTGGCCTTGATGAAGTCCATGATGTCCGGGTGGGCGATGTCGAAGGTGCCCATCTGCGCCCCGCGCCGGCCGCCGGCGGACGAGACGGTGAAGCACATGGCATCGAAGATATCCATAAAAGAGAGGGGGCCGGAGGTGTAAGCCCCGGCCCCACTCACAAACGCCCCTTTGGGGCGGAGGGTAGAGAACTCGTAACCAATTCCACAATTATGAATCGTGACCAGACCGTTGTTGCCGGCCAAATAGTTGTTGTGCTTCTCGACGGTAAAGTCATAGAAAGTCTCCGGCAGATCGAGGTCGCGGCGGATGGTCTCCACCGGACGCAGCGTGCGGGCAAAGCCGATAAGGGCGCGAAGATGCGGAAAACGCGCCTCCCAGCGATCGAGCCAAATACGGCTGACCGCCCCCCCCCGATGGTAACCGTGGTAGAAGCCCAGTCTCTGGCGCTCGACGTGGCCGAGTCCGGGGAGCTCCTGTTCCAACGCCTCATGGAGGGTCTGCGGCAATACATAGGTGTCGTACTGGCCCGACTGTGTGGCGCAATCGAGAATGCGTCCGCGCTTGCCGCTGTCGGCCATATGTTCGGCGACCTTGGCAAGAAAGTCCGAGTCGCTGATTTTGAGCACGGCGCCGCCGTGGTCGTTGACAACATGACCGTTGTAAACATGTGGGCGCGGCGTACGCAGCGTGATCGCACCGTGGACGCCGAACAGGGCGAGCAGGCTTTTAAGCTCCTCGGCGAAGTCCGGGTTTTGCATGGCGATGCCGGCGCTGCCGGTTTCTCTGCTGACCGTGCCGTCGGTGTCGATGAGCCCGGCCAGGAACGGGAGCAAATATTTCTCGGGGTTGGTCTTGATCCAGGCCGGCACCCGCAGCGTGGCCGACTTGGCGCCGATCTGATGGTCAATGAGCCCAGCGGCGTGGGTGGCCGCGAAGCTCGCGACCGTGTAGTCCCATACCGGCGTGCCGTTGGCGGTGGCTGTGGCGACGACCTTGGCCTGGGCGCCGCAGAAGGATTGGAAAAACGCCGCGTAGCGTTCCACCACCTCGCGCTCGGCGGCGCGGATTTTAAAGACCAGCCGTTTACCATAGGCTTGGGCGCGCGCGGCCCAAGCCTGACGCGAGGGTTTATAGGCTATGGCCTTGGGATAAGCACTGCCGTCGCCCAAGTGCGCGCCGGCGAACCACGCATCGAGTGCGCGCGTCGGTTCGGCGCTCCACGCGAAACGGTGATGCACCAGGGCGTCACTGGCGCGGACATCATCGGCCCGTGTGTAAATCAGCTCGCCATGCCGATAAACCAGAACCGGGTGTTTGATCGAAGTCTTGAGAGCGGTACCGTTCGAGACGATCTCGATATTCTCCGCGCGCGACACATGTGTGGTGAGATGCCGCAGTATGGTCTGCATCTCAAACCGCCCGGCGTCGCGGTCGTAGCACAGGATTTGCGTATGACGCTCGGCGACCGCCTGATCGGCGGTGACCAAGCCGCGCTCGGTGACGACCCAGGTGCCGGGGGCGACACAGCCCGCCTTCAGCGTCAGTCCGGCCTCATGCACGGAAGACAGGATCCCGTCCATGGAGTCCGGGACCGCACGGGAAACCGTGCAATTGATGGTGCTGGTAGCGGGTTTGTGCGCGAGGGCGCCGGCGTTGGAGATGATGCGCCCGGCCGGAATCGCCCCGTTCTGCAGGGCCCAGAAGAATTTCTCGAACCATTCCTCGCGTTTTTCCGGGATTTCTTCGACATCGGCCAACGCCCGGGCCACCCGCGCATAGGTTCCCGCGATGTCCTGGTCGAGGACCTCTCCGGTCTTGCTCTTGAGGCGGTATTTTTTGTCCCAGATATCCAGGGAAGCCGGTTGTATGGGGATTTCGCTGACAACCGGGTTTTGTGCTTGTAATTGGACGACCTTCATTGATTTCTGTCCTCCGGCGCCTGTCTATATAAGTATGAGGCACTCCTGTGCCTGTTTTTTGATGAAATACTAGGTATCGGGCCTACGAACTCGGCAAACCACAACATGTTGTAGTTTTAGACCCATAAGGTGGGTGATGTCAAGATTGCATTTTTTTATGGCCGGGTCTCGGAACAAGGTCCGGTGGTCTTACTTACTTACTATATGCATTTCGTCGACGCCGGAATGCGCAACGGTGCGGCGCTTATTTGTAAACCTCAAATGTTCCCGCCGGTTGACTCGATGAAGACCGCGCCGCTCATTTATCCGGCCGCGGTCAGTGCGCGCAATTTCTGCACCAGTGCCGTGATATCGGGTGAGATTCCGCTGTCGACGATCAGGGTGGCCGCTTGCTCATCCGCGGTAAGCGGTTCCTGGGTGGCCAGCTGGCGATCGAGCACCGCCAGGTCGGCCTCGGAGACCTCCTGATTTTGCCGGGCGCGCTGTCGCAGACGCTCGCGCAAGATGTTGTCCGGGGCGCGAATATCGAGGATCACGAACGGCGCGCGCGCCTGTTCCGCCGCCGCACGCAGCTGAGCGCGCTGCTCGCGTTTGAGGAAGGCGGCATCCACGATCACCGGATATCCGGCCCGCAGGATGGTCTGGGCCAGCTCCGCCAGTCGCGCATAAGTGCGCCGGCCGGCCGTGGCCGTGTAAATTCCGTCGTCGATGTTTGAACCGCTGCGCGCCTGCGGCGCCAGCCCATGCAGGCGTTTGCGCTCAACGTCGCTGCGCAAACGGATGGCGCCGAGGTTTGCCAGCAGTTGTTGTGACAGCCAGGTCTTGCCGCTGCCCGAAAAACCATGGGTGACGATAAGTGTCGCCTGCGGAGACTGCGTGTAGCGCTCGGCGAGCTGGGCGTAACCGAGATACTCCGCGCGCACTTTTTGTTTTTCTGCTGCGCTCAGTCCGCTTTGGCTTGAGCGAATGCAGGCAACCTTGGCGCGCACCAGCGCGCGATACACCTGATAGAAGCGGAACACGGCGATTCCTTCGTAGTCGCCGGTATGCTCGAGATAGCTATTGAGCGCACGCCGGGCCAGATCGGGGCGAGCGCGATCGTCGAGGTCCATGGTGACAAATGCCAGCTCGCTAAGGGTGTCTATCCAGCGCAGGTTTTCGTTGAATTCCAGACAGTCGAACAGCACGACACGGTCGTCGCGCCAGACCATGTTGGCCAGATGCGCGTCGCCGTGACATTCGCGGATGAATCCCCGGTGTTTGCGGGCGGCAAAAATTTTCTTGAGTTCGGCGAAGCTCAGTTCGCTCCAGATTTCCAGACGCCGCAGTTGGACCTGGTCCCGCGCCTCGATCCGCGGACGTATCTGTTCGAAGTTCTGGCGCACCGGTTCATGGACGTGTTCCGGATCGCCAAAGGCTTGGTCATGGCCGGCGCTGGCAATCCGGCCGTGAAACGCCGCCAACTCCTGAGCGAGCAAATCAATATGCATCGGTTGCAGTTCGCCGCGCGCGAGCATCCGGTCGAGCCGCGCCTCCTCGGAAAACTGGACCATCTTGACGGCGTATTCGATGGCCGCGCCGGAACCGTTGAGCCGGGGGGAAGCGGGCGAGCCGGTGATGGGAATCACGCCGAGGTAGAGCGCCTCCGCCAGACGCCGGTTCAGACGCAGTTCCTCCTCGCAATAGAAGCGGCGTTTGTCGAGCGCGCTGAAATCGAGAAACCCGAGGTTGACCGGTTTCTTGATTTTGTAGGCGTAAGGTCCGGTGAGGACGACCCACGAAATATGCGTTTCGACCACGTGGATATCCTGCACCGCGTGGTTGTAGCAGGCGGCGTTATGCAGGGCCTGAATCAGGGGTGGAAGTTTGATGTCCACGGCGCTTGCCTCCCTCCGCATCCCAGCGGGCGTGGCACATCCCGCCGGACCGCTACAAACTATAACCGAAACTGTCGCGGAAGCGGATGGCGAATTCGCCCGGGCTGAAGTGATGATTCTGGGTGCCGTGATGCGCGATCTTGATCGCGCCGATGAGCGCGGCGACGCGACAGGTGGTTTCCCAGTCCATGCCACGCGCCAGGCCATAGAGCAGGCCGGCGCGATAGGCGTCGCCGCAGCCGGTCGGATCGTTGATTTCCGCGGCCGGCACCACCGGGATCTCGATCGCGCGCCCGTCGGTGTAAACGCAGGAGCCGCGTGCGCCGAGCGTGACGATCAGTCCCTTCACGTAGCCCGCGAGTTCGCTCAGGGATTTCTCGGTGCGCTCCTGCATGAGTTCGGCTTCGTAGTCGTTGAGCGTGATCCACGTGGCCTGCTGGACGAAATCCATCAGGTCTTTGCCGTCGAATAGCGGCATGCCCTGTCCCGGGTCGAAGATAAAGGGAATGCCGGCCTCGGCGAACTGCCGGGCATGCTGGATCATGCCTTCGCGCCCGTCGGGCGAGACGATACCGAGCTTGGCGCCGTTGGCGTCTTGCACGCGAGTCTCGTGCGAGCGGTTCATGGCCCCGGGATGAAACGCGGTGATCTGGTTATCGTCCCTGTCGGTGGTGATGAAAGCCTGCGCGGTATAAGTGTCGCCGCATACCTTGATGTAACGGCGGTCGATGCCATGATGGTCCATCCATTCGGCATAGGGTCCGAAGTCCTTGCCGACCGTGCCCATGGGCAGCGGCTCGCCGCCAAGCAGCTTGAGGCTGTAGGCGATGTTGCCGGCGCAGCCGCCGAATTCCCGACGCAGCTCCGGAACTTGGAACGAGACGTTCAGGATATGCACCTTGTCGGGCAGGATGTGATTCTTGAACTGGTCCTGGAAGACCATGATGGTGTCATAGGCGAAAGAGCCGCAGATCAACGCTGACATAAACGATTCCATGAGAGGGTGGCGAATGGAGCGCGAGTATACCTGCTTTGGTAATGCTTGTTAGCAGGTCGCGCTTAGGGAGTCATGCCTGGGGGGAGTTTTTCAGCCACTGGACGAAATGCTCCGATGGCAGCGGATGGCTGATATAAAATCCCTGCCCGCCGTCGCAGCCGAGGGTGCGCAGCAGGTCCAAGGTGTCCTTGCTTTCAATGCCTTCGGCGATGACTTGGTAGCCGAGATTGTGCGCGAGGTCGATAGTGGAACGTACGATGACCGCGTCATTCTCATCCTTGACCATATCGAGCACGAAGGATTTGTCTATTTTCAGCGTGTGCAAGGGGAGCTTTTTGAGGTAGGCCAGCGATGAGTAACCGGTCCCGAAATCGTCGATGGCGATATGTATGCCCAGACGATTGATCTTTTCCAGGATAGGGGACACGTGTTCGATATCGGCCAGCAGGATGTTTTCCGTGATCTCGATTTCCAGGCATTTTGCCGGCACTTTGTTTTTTTGCAGGATACTTTCGATGTGTCCGACAAAGGCGGGATCCTGGAAGGCTCGTCCGGAAATATTGACCGCCACGCGCAGCGGCCACCCGGCCTCGCGCCAGGTTTGGCACTGCTGCGTGGCGGATTCGATTACCCAGTAGGTGATAGGGCGGATCATGCCGGTGCGCTCGGCCAAGGGAATAAACTGGTCCGGCGGAATCAGGCCACGGTCCGGATGGTTCCAGCGGATGAGGGCTTCGGCCCCGGTGACCAGACCCGTTTCGATGTCGATTTTCGGTTGGTAATGCAGCGTGAATTCCTCACGTGCCACGGCATGACGCAGTTCGCCGGCCAGTTGCAGACGCTGTTGGGTGTTGGGGTCGAGGGCGGCGTCGTAATACAGGTAGCTGACGTCGCGATTTTTGGTGCCATACATGGCTACGTCCGCCCGGCTCATGAGGAGGGCGGCGTCTTCGCCATGCTCCGGATAGAGCGCCACGCCGATACCCAGCTCAAGATAGAGCTCGTTGTCGCCGATCATGAACGGCGCGCCCAAGCCGTGCATGATTTTTTTAACGATTTTGTCCGCGGTTTTTCGCCCGTCGCGCACGTCGGGCAGCAGCACGGCGAATTCGTCGCCGCCCAGCCGCGCCAGCGTGTCGGTATCGCGCAACACGGATTGCAGGCGCTGCGCGACCTCCACCAGGATCCGGTCGCCGGCGGGGTGCCCCAGGGTGTCGTTGATGTCCTTGAAACGATCCAAATCCATCATCATCAGCACCACCTGTTTTTTCTCGTGCCGCGAGGCGGCCGCGATGGCCTGGATCAGGCGGTCGTTGAACAACGTGCGGTTCGGCAGGCCCGTGAGACCGTCGGTGGTGGCCAGCGTGTGCAGGCGATCGATCATTTTCTTGGCCTCGGTGGTGTCTTCCATCAGGCCATCGATGCGCACTACTTTTTTCTCGGCATTCGTATAGGGATAAAATATGCGGCGGAACCAGCGCAAGCCGCCGTCGGGTTGCTTGACGCGGCTTTCCACCTCCACCTTGTTTCCTTGCAGCGCGTTTTGCCACGCGAGCATGACCGTATCCCGGTCTTCGGGAACGGTCCAGCCGAGGCAGGGGATGGGCATGTCGATGTCCATCTGGCAGATCTCGTATGCCGAGGGACTGACGTACAGCGGGCGGTTGTTTATCACGTCCACCGACCACAGCAGTTGCGGGATGTTGGAGAGCAGGTTCGTGATTTGTTCCTGCAATTCGGCGACCTTGTCCTTTTCCTTCTCGAGATCCCGCAGGCTGGCGTCCCAGTATCCTTCCAGCTGCAGGCCCATGTCGCGAAAAAGCAGTTTGGTCACGCTATCTTCGAGCGCTGGCCGGTGGGCATCGTCGATCTGTGGGCTCGTGCGAATCCGCGTTTGCAGGTGGTTGAGGTAAAGCAAGTAGGCGCCCATGATCCATACCGGCTCGATGCCGTGGCGATAATGCACTTCGCCCACGTGCGCCAAGCCCCGGGCGGACTCGTCGTCGATACGGCCGGAGAGCAGCTCCCAGAGGTGTTGCAGCTGGCGTTTGACCAGATTTTCGATTTTTCCGCCGGCCGCCTGATAACCATCGAGGACCTTGGCGGTGGCCGGAGCGGCCAGCAGGTAGTCGTAGAATACTTTGGCGAACCGATCGCCCCCTTGCAGCAGGGCCTCGTGATACTGTCTCAGGATCTTCTGATCGAGCTTTCCCAGGTGCAGGAAATCGTTGAAGGCTTGACTAATGGTGGCGGTGCTGTAGGCGCGATTTTCGCGCAGGTCTTCGTCTCCGGCCTGCGCGGAACTGTTGTGCCGAGAGGGCATGTCTCTTGTCTCCCCATGTGTTACCTGACTAGTGACGCTGTGTTCTTATTTTAGTTGTTACCTGACAGCATACCGGATTGACGGTTTTTTCTCGCTTCCCGGCCGCGAGGAGAGGCTGACTGGTTTGCTCAGGGATTGTAAAAAATTCTGGAAACTTCCCGCGAGACATTCTGGAAACTCTTGCGGCCATCGCTCATGCCAGTTTGTTCGACGGATGCGCTCGTGCCGGTTATGCCGGGCTTGACGGGGGAACGCCGCCGGATTACAAACATACCAACCGGTAGGTATGAATACGCGCCTGGTGGAAACCGCAACGCCCACGATCCTCAAACTCCTGGAGGCCGCCCAGCGGCTGATGCTGGGCAAGGGCTTTCCCGCGACCACGGTGGAGGAAATCTGCGCCGCGGCGGGGGTCACCAAGGGGAGTTTTTTTCATTACTTCGCCGGCAAAGAGGAGATCGGCGCGGCGGTGCTGGATCACTTTGTGACCGGCCGGATGCAGGCCGTGCGTGGCGCGCCGTGTAGCTGCTGGCGCGACCCGCTCAAGCGCGTTTATGGCTACGTGGATTTCATGATCAAGCTGTCGCGGGAACCCTCCGCGCAGCTGTCCTGCCTGCTCGGCAACTTTGCGCAGGAATTGTCCGACACCCACCCCAAGCTGCGCGCGCAATGCGGACGGCATTTCGACCAGTGGGCGCAGATGCTGAAGCGCGACCTGGACGCAGCCAAGGCCCGCTACGCCCCGAAGACGGCGTTTGACACGCAGAGCCTCGCGGAACATTTCATCGCCGTGCTCGAAGGCGCGCTGATCCTGGTCAAGGCCAAGCAGGACCGGAAAATACTCGAGCGGCAGTTGCGGCACTATAAAAGCTACCTGCAAAGTTTGTTTGCAGTCGATTCTCGGGGAAAATGCCGTTAGATTGGCAGACAGCTAAACAATAACTCGAAGTAAGGGGCTGCACCATGCTCGAAAAATACGCCGAGTTTATCGTGCGTCATCCGTTGCGGGTGGTGCTGATCGCGCTGTTGCTGGTGGCCGTCGCCGCGAGCGGTGCGCGATTTCTCAGTTTCACCACCGACTACCGCGCGTTCTTCTCAAGCGAGAATCCGCAGCTCATGGCCTTCGAGCGCCTGCAAAACACCTACACCAAGAACGACAACGTGCTGTTTGTGCTCGCGCCGAAGGACGGCAAAGTATTCACGAACCGTACACTGGCCGCCGTCGAGCGGCTTACCAAGGAATCGTGGCAGATTCCGTATTCGAGCCGCGTGGATTCGGTCACGAACTTCCAGCACACCCGCGGGCGGGGCGACGATCTGATTGTGCGTGATCTCGTGGAAAACGCCGCGCGCCTGACGCCGGCCGAGCTGACCGCGGCCCGCGAAATCGCGCTGACCGAACCGCTGCTCCAACGGCGTTTGATATCGCCCGCCGCCGACGTCACCGGCATCAATGTCACCGTCCAGTTGCCGGCGGAAAATCAGCACACCGCGGTGCCCGAGGTCGCCGCCGCCGCGCGCGCCCTGGCCGAGCGTCTGCGTGCGGACTATCCCGATGTCGAGGCCCGTCTGTCCGGCATCGTGATGATGGATAACGCCTTCGCCGAGTCGGCCGAGCACGACATGACCACGCTGGTGCCGCTCATGTTCGGCGTGATTGTGCTGACGCTGCTCGGGTTGCTGCGCAGCGTCTGGGGCACGATCGCGAGTGCGCTCGTTATCCTCTTTTCGATTGCTACGGCGATGGGGCTGGCGGGCTGGTTCGGGATCACGCTGACACCGCCCTCGATCAATGCCCCGACCGTCATTATCACGCTGGCGGTGGCAAACTGCGTCCACGTGCTCATTACTTATATTTACTATCTTGGTCACAAGCGTGATCGTCGTACGGCCATGGTGGAATGTCTGCGGCTCAATTCTTATCCCATTTTCCTGACCAGTTTTACGACCGTTGTCGGTTTCCTCGGCATGAATTTCTCCGAGGTACCGCCGTTCCGCGATCTCGGCAATATCATCTCCCTCGGTGTCGGCGCCGCCTGGCTGCTGTCGGTGGCGTTCCTGCCCGCGGTCATGATGTGGCTGCCGGTACGGATGCACACGGAGTCGCGGCGCAGCGAAACGGTCCTGGCGGTGGTCGTGGATTTCATCGTTGTCCACCAACGGACGCTTTTGGTCGGTACGGCGCTCATCACCGTGCTCCTCAGCCTTGGGATCGCGCGTAATGAACTGAATGACGAGTTCGTCAAGTACTTCGATGAATCGGTGGACTTCCGGCGCGACACCGACTTCGCCTCCGCGCGGCTCATCGGGCCATACACGATTGACTATTCGCTCGATTCCGCCGTCCCGGGCGGCGTGAGCGATCCGGCTTTCCTGCGCAAGATTGCGGCGTTCGCCGACTGGTATCGTGCTCAGCCCGAGGCACTGCACGTCAACACCCTGACCGACACGTTCAAGCGTCTCAACCGGAATCTGCACGGCGATGACCCGGCCTGGTATCGCCTGCCGGACAACCGCGCGCTGGCCGCGCAGTATCTGCTGCTCTATGAGATGTCGCTGCCCTACGGGCTCGATCTCAACAACCAGATCAACGTCGCCAAGTCCGCGACGCGTTTCAGTGTCACGTTGAAAAATCTCTCGAGCAACGAACTGCTCGCGCTCGAATCCCGGGCGCACGCCTGGCTCGTAGCCCATTTCCCCGAGGCCAGGGAGACCCAGGGGGCGAGCCCGGCGCTCATGTTCTCGCACATCGGCCGGCGCAACATCGAAAGCATGCTGACCGGCAATGTCGTGGCGCTGATTGTGATCTCGCTCTCGCTCGTGCTCGTTTTCCGCACCATCAAGATCGGTCTGACCAGCATGATTCCCAACCTGGTGCCGATCGCGATGGCGTTCGGTATCTGGGGGTTTCTGGTGGGACGCATCGGGCTCGGGCTGTCGGTGGTGACCTGCATCACCATGGGCATCATCGTCGACGACACGATTCACTTTCTGAGCAAATACCTGCACGCGCGCCGCGACCTCGGGCGCACGCCGGAAGACGCCATTCGCTATGCCTTCTCGACCGTGGGACTGGCGGTCTGGGTGTTGTCGCTGGTGCTGGTCGCGGGGTTTCTGGTGCTCGCGTTCTCGACCTTCCGGCTCAACGCTGAATTGGGCTTAATGGCGGCGGGTACTTTCGCGCTCGGTATTTTTGTCGAGTTTATGCTGGTGCCGCCGCTGTTGTTGTGGATCGAGCGGCACGCGCCGCAAATCCCGGTAGCGGAAACGACCATCCCGATCACGCCCCCACCAGCAGGCGTATTAATTAATGGACAGGATTAAGGATTTTCGAATAAGAAATCCTGTTAATCCTGTCTGATTTTTTCTTTGTTGTTAGGAATTCCTAAAGGAGGAGTCACAGCCATGTTTCGTTTACTTGTTGTTCTGCTCGGTTTGCTGCCGGGTGTCTTGGCCGCCGAGACGCCGCAGGAAAAAGGACTCGCCATTGCCCGCGAAGCCGACCGGCGTGACGAGGGTTTCGGCGATTATGCCGCCCGGATGGAAATGATCCTGCGCAACCGCCAGGGCGAGGAGAGCGCGCGCCGGCTGCGCATCTCGGCCCTCGAGGTCAAGGGCGACGGCGATAAGAGCCTGAGCATTTTCGACGAGCCGGCCGACATCAAAGGCACGGCGCTCCTGACGTTCACCCACAAGACCGGTGCCGACGACCAATGGCTTTATCTGCCGGCCTTGAAGCGCGTCAAGCGCATCGCCTCCGACAATAAATCGGGACCGTTCATGGGCAGTGAGTTTGCCTACGAGGACATCGCCTCGCAGGAGGTCGAGAAGTACACGTATAAACATCTGCGTGACGAAACTCATGAGGGCAAACCGTGCTTCGTCATTGAACGCTATCCGGTGGACAAGCATTCCGGTTATACGCGCCAGGTGGTGTGGATCGATCAAGCCGAATACCGCCCGTGGAAGATCGACTTCCATGACCGCAAGGACAGCCTGCTCAAGACGCTGGTATGGCGCGGTTACCGCCAGTATCTCGCCAAATACTGGCGCGCCGACGAGATGTTCATGCAGAACCACCAGAGCGGCAAGAGCACGCTGCTCAAGTGGAGCGATTACAAGTTTCGCGCCGGCCTGCGCGCGGCCGACTTCAACGAGGCGAGTTTGAGTCGCGCGCGGTAGCCGGCGGCCCGGGCCATGCGCGAAATGAAAAAAAGTCGTTATGTAGGGTGGGCAATGCCCACCCTACTTTTATGGCTGGGTGCGGCGGGGATGCCGGTCGACGCCGGCGAATGGTCCGGCTTCGCCAGCCTGGAATACCAGGGATTCCTCCACCCGGCCCTCTACCCGGAGCAGCACCGCGCATATTTTTCCGCGGTGCTGCAGCCTGAGTACTACCGGCGGTTCGAGGGATCGCGCGACAGTTTTACCTTCGTGCCTTTCGTGCGCGCCGCCCAGCATGACCCGGAGCGCGGCCATGCCGACATTCGCGAGCTGACCTGGCTCGAGGTTGGCGCGGATTACGAATGGCGCCTGGGCATCCGCAAGGTGTTCTGGGGCGCTACCGAGGCGCTGCATCTGGTGGATATCGTCAACCAGACCGATCTGGTTGAGAACCTCGACGGCGAGGACAAGCTTGGCCAGCCGATGATCAATCTGGCACTGATCCGCGCCTGGGGTACGCTCGATTTTTTCGTGTTGCCCGGCTTCCGTGAACGCCGCTTCCCCGGCGCTGACGGGCGCCTGCGCACCGAGCCGCGGGTGGATACCTCCCAATCGATATTCGAATCGGACCGCAAGCGCCGGCACGTGGACCTGGCCGTGCGCTGGAAGAAATCCTTCGGGGGGATCGACGTCGGTCTGTCGCATTTCGCCGGCACCGGCCGCGATCCGGTCCTGTCCTTGGGCCTGGACGGTGGTGGCAACCCGGTGTGGATTCCACGCTACGACCAGATCCATCAGAACGGTCTTGACCTGACGGCGGTTACGGGCAACTGGCTGTGGAAACTCGAGGCCATTCGCCGCACCGGACAGGGACCGGCGTATTCGGCCGCGACCGGGGGCATCGAGTACACCTTCACCGGTGTCTTCGGCACGCGCATGGACCTGGGGGTGCTCACGGAATATTTATACGACGACCGGGGCGCCAGTGCGCCGACGCCGTTCCAGGATGACGTGTTTATCGGGCTGCGCCTGGCCCTGAACGACGCCCAGAGCAGCGAACTCTTGACCGGGGCGATCGACGACCGCCGCGGCAGCGCGCGGTTCTACAACCTGGAGGCGAGCCGGCGCTTCGGCGGCCACTGGAAACTGTCGCTCGAGGCACGCGTGTTCGCGGATATCCCCCCGACCGATCCGCAATACACCCTGCGGCGCGACGATTACGTGCAACTTGAACTGGCGCGTTACTTCTGACGCGCGCGGCCGAAACCCGAAACAAGCATAACCGACAAGGAGACATGTATGACCGTTGCTTACTGGTGTGCCTTCATCAAAGGCGTTCTGCGCTCGCTCGCCTTCGCCGGCGGTTCAGTTTGCACCATCGCGATTTTTCTTTCCGCCGTTTAAATTGACCCACTGACAATCCTGGAGGACACATGAAATTCTACGGACATCCCTATTCCAACGCCTCGCGCCGCGCACAGATGTTTTGCGAAGAGGCGGGTATCCCCTACACCTTCATTACCGTGGACCTGATGAAGGGCGAGCAGTACCAACCGGAATATCTGGCGCTGAACCCGAACGCCAAGGTGCCGACGATCGACGACGACGGTTTCGTGCTGTGGGAAAGCCAGGCGATCATGCGCTACCTCGCGGACAAACATAAAGCGTCAAAGTGGTATCCCACCGAGCCCAAGGCGCGCGCGATCGTCGAGCAGTGGCTGGACTGGAACCACACCCGCCTCGGGCCTGAAGCAGGCAAGATTATGTTCAACACGCACTTCGCCGGCGACAACGGCAACTCCCAGGCCATCGAGGACGCCAAGAAATGGCTTATCAAGATTCTGCCGGTGCTGGAGAGTGTATTGGGCAGGCAGACGTATATCTGCGGCGATCAGCCGACGCTCGCGGACCTCGCGGTCGTTACCAATCTCGCTTATCTTGAGATGTGCCAATACGATTTGAGTTCTTACCCAGCGGTGACAAAGTGGTTCGGCACCATGAAGCGCCGGCCGAGTTTCGCCAAGACGGCGCCGAACTGACCATGGTTTTTTGGCGAGGGGGATTCGGGCTAGTCGGACGGCGGAATTCTTTCTTTTACATCTTTCCGCCGCGCGCTCGTGATACGCCGCAGCAATAGCTCGATGCGCTCACGGTAAATCATCACGAATAAAATAATGGCGAGACTCAGGCCGACGATGGTGAACAGGGCGCCGTAGCGCTCGTCGCGGAAATACGTTCCGCCCATGGTCAGCAGCACTGTGCCGAGCAGGCGGCCGGAGACTGAAACCAAAATAAAATCGCGCTGGCGCATGTGCCCCAGGCCCAGCAGGTAGCAAAGAAAATCCTTCGGGAATCCCGGAATGAGAAACATCAGGAACGCCAGCCACAGGCCCTTGTGTTTCATGACATAGTCGTAACGCTGAATGGTTTCCGCGCTGACCATGCGCACAACCAGCGGCCTGCCCAGCAACCGTGCCAGCATAAACGCTATCCATGAACCGATGGTCAATCCGATGGTGGAGTAAACCACCCCCCAGAACGGGCCGAAAAATATTCCGCCGACAAAGCCTGTCACCTCACCGGGCACCGGCGCTGCCACGACCTGAGTCGCCTGCAGGCCGATGAAAATCAGCGCGGCATAGGTGCGGTGTTCTTTGATATAAGCGAGCAGATGGCGCTTGTTGATGAACAAATCAAACAGACCGGAGGCGTACAGACCATAGGCGATACCGGCAATGACTGTGCCCAGCAGCAGAAGCAGTAGAACCGTTTTTTTGTCGGGTTTAAGCATGTCGGTAGTGCCCGCGGAGCAGGCCGGTTGACCAACCCTATTATTTCATTTTGCTGGGGTTGGGATGCGCGGGTGAGTGCCATCCTAACACCCGCTGGCCCGGTTCCAAAAGGCGCCCTCAATTAGAGCGTCAACCGCCGGTAGATATCCGAGACCTTGAGGGGCAGTTTGCGCACTTCATCCACCAGCACCCAGTTCACCGCGCCGTACATGTGCGGCAGGTAGTCGCGCGCGGCCTCGTCGATGGTGATGCAGAACGGGTGGATGCCGGCGCGCTTGGCCTCGATCAGGCTCATGCGCGTATCCTCGATGCCATATTCGCCGCGGTAGCCGTCGTAGTCATCCGGCTTGCCATCCGAGAGCGTGATCAGTAATTTGGTGCGCGCCTCGACGTCGTTCAGCAGCTTGGTCAGGTGGCGGATGGTGACGCCCATGCGCGTGTAATCCTGCGGCTGGATGCCGGCGATCCTGCCGCGCACGGCGTCGCTGTAAGGCTCGTCGAAACGCTTGACGCGATACAGCTCGCAGCGCTTGCGCGTCATGCCGGAGAAGCCGTAGATCGCGTAACGGTCGCCGAGAATTTCCAGCGCCTCGCACAGCAGCACCAGCGCCTCGCGCTCGGCGTCGTTGATCCAGCCCTTGGTCGAGCCGCTCATGTCGACCATGAACATCACCGCGATATCGCGTTCGAACTTGTGCAGCTTGGTGAACAGCCGCTCGGAGAGTTCCATGCCGCTGCGCATGTCCGCCTGTGCCTCGACCAGCGCATCGAAATCAATGTCATCGCCATTCATTTGTTTCTTGAGCAGCTTGTTTTCCCCACGCAGCGCCTCGAAGGTTTTGCGCAGCTGCGCCAGCATGCCGCGGTACTTGCGCAAGGTGCGCGCCACGAACGGATCGCTGTCCGGGTGCACGTCGAGCTCGCGCAGCACGCACCAATGTTTGCGATAATGATGGCGCCGGTGATCCCATTCGTTGTAGAGAAACGCCCCTTCCTCGTGGTAGGTGCCCTTCCACACGTCCTCGGGTCGTTTCTCCTCGGCCTGTTGGCGGTAACCCCCGCCGCCCGCCGCGACCAGATGATCCTCCGGAATCTGTCCCAGATCCTGGAGAATAGAATCCACCAGTGCGCGCACGTCCGCGGGCGGCTGAATGGGCTGACCGTCGAGGGTGAGCGTGAAGGTAAATTGTCCGGGATGGTCCGGATCGGGAGACGACTCGATACCGTAGCGCCGGGAATTTTGCGTCGCGGCCGTCTGCGTCTCGATCGCGTCGTTCTGGGACAACTGGCCAAGCTGCGCCAGTGCATGCCGCAAGAGTTCTTTCTCGTGCGCCAGACGTTGCTGCCGGGCCTGCTCGGCGCGTTGCGGCAGCAGGACGCCCTGAAAGCAGAACAGCGCCGGCATATCCGCGTCGGCGAGGGGGCGCATCCACGCCCGGGTGTCGGCCACCGTGGCATCGGGACTTTTCAGGTGCTGGATGGCCGCGGTCCAGGCCGCGGGATAGCGGACGTCCTGACCGATCCGCTGAATCTCCCGCATGTCGCGGTACAGGCCCGGCAGATCGTGTTCGAGGCGGGCGTTGAGACGCGCGGTTTCCAGCGCGTGAAACAGACGCGTGGCCTTTTCGGCGTCGGCGAAGGACGTCAGCCATTCCGTCAACGGCACATCGCCGGGCGGGGTACGGAAGGTCCCGTGCCAGGTCTGGGCCCAAAGATGGGCGGCCATGACCTTGTATAGACGGAAATTATCCTGACGCTCGACAAAACAACTGAGACGCGTTGGCAGAAACAGGGTGGCCGTGTCGGTGTAGGTCGCTGCGCCCGCCTCGATCTTCAACGACCGTCCGGCGAGACCGTGGATGAAGAGTTCCAGCACATGCCGAATCTCCTCCAGCGCCACGCCGTGCTCCGCTTCGGTGGCCGCGGCGGCGAAAGCCAGCGCTTCACCGAAAGCGGAACACCCCGGATACTGGCCCTGGTTGTCATACACGTCCATGGCGTGAATGACCCATTGCTCCATGGTCGCGAGCGACATCAGCCGAAATGCCTCGGGCGCGTGCACCGCGAACTGATACGCCATCTCGGCGTTGGTTTTGGTGATAATTTCCACCCAGCGCAGGACAAAATCCTGCTGCGCGCGTCCGAAGGTGGCAAGCGCTTGCGCCAATCCCGCCGCCGTGCGGCGCGAGGAAAGTACCAGGTCGAGCGATTCATCGAGGTGCCCCTCGAGTTCAGCGGCGGTCAGCGGTGTGAGGTTCATAAGAATTTAGCAACCGCGGATGAACACAGATTAAGAAAAATTTAAAAGAGAAAATAATAATCCGTGTTTATCTGTGTTCATCTGTGGTTCTAACAAATTAAAACAAAGCAGCGCCGAGCTCGTTGATCGCCGCGATCATCTCGGGGTCGTCGGTGAGCGCCTCGGCGATGGCGGTGCGGCAAGCGGTGCGCGGGGCGATGCCCGCGCTCATCAGTTTACCGGCGTGCACCAGCAGCCGTGTGCTGGCGCCTTCGTCCAGGCCGCTACCCTTCAGGTTACGCGTCATGACGGCGAATTTGACCAGCCGTTCGGCCATGGTCTGCTCCACGCCGGTTTCGCGCCGGATGATTTTCTGTTCCAGGCTGGCCGCGGGATAGTTGAATTCCACGGCAACAAAACGCTGACGCGTGCTTTGTTTCAGGTCTTTGAGCACGCTCTGGTATCCCGGGTTGTAGGAAATGGCCAGGCAGAATTCGGGGCCGGCGGTTAGCCGCTCGCCGGTTTTCTCGATCGGCAGGACGCGTCGATCGTCGGCCAGCGGGTGAATCACCACGGTCGTGTCCTTGCGTGCCTCCACGATCTCATCGAGATAGAGGATCGCGCCGATGCGCACCGCGCGCGCCATCGGCCCGTCCATCCACACGGTTTCATTCGCGGTGATGAGGTAGCGCCCGACGAGGTCGGTGGCGGTGAGATCGTCGTGGCACGAGACCGTGAGCAGCGGGCGTTTCAGGCGCCAGGCCATGTGCTGCATGAAGCGGGTCTTGCCGCAGCCGGTCGGACCTTTCAGCAGCACCGGTAATTGCCGGCTGAACGCCGCCTCGAAAATAGCCAGTTCCTCACCCACGGGTTCGTAGTAAGGCTCATCTTTTATGAGGTATTCCTCGGCCTGGGTGGCGCGAGCGGGAGCGGAATTTTTTGATACTGACATGGGTGGCATGGATATCCGTTAATCGTTGACCGGCCCAGTATGCCAAAATAGCTTGCCGGTACAAGAAAGATATTGACGCTCACGGCGGGTCTGCCGAAAATGCATCGGATAGTGCGCCTGTTTCGTATGCGGATTCCCGCGTTATATACAAGCGTTCTATCCGCGCATACGAAATTTCAATCCAGTTATACTGCTTGGCTTGTGGCACCCCGTTCGATTGCAGGGTATTGTTGCCGTCCCGTGATTCCGGCGGCGGGTATTTTTTGTAAAATTCCGCGGTGGAGCAAAGTCTTATGACAGTATGACAGGACGAGCGAGCGAGTAGGGCTACAGATCTTATGGCAAGACGAACGAGCGAGCGAGTAGGGCTACCTTTATGATGGATGTAGTCGCGACGAACGAGACTATATTGGTGGTCGGCGGGGGCATCAGCGGTATGACCGCGGCCCTCGAAGCCGCTGAGTGTGGCAAGGACGTAGTGCTGGTGGAAAAAAGCCCGAGCCTCGGCGGCCGGGTGAGCCAGCTCTATAAATATTTCCCCAAGCTGTGCCATCCCACCTGCGGCCTGGAGATCAACCTCCGGCGTCTCAAGGCGAACAAGCGCATCCGTGTGCTGACACTGGCCGAGGTAAGCGCGATCACCGGCAAGGCCGGTGACTATACCGCCAGCATCAAAATATCACCGCGTTACGTGAACGAGAACTGTACCGCCTGCGGCGAATGCGCCACAGCGGTGAGCGCGGAGATTTCGAATCCGTTCAATTACAACATGAACAAAATCAAGGCGGCGTACCTGCCGTTTTCCATGGCCTATCCGCAGCGCTACGTGATCGACCCCTCGATCATCGGCACGCCGGACGCCGAGAAGGCGAAGAGCGCGTGCAAGTACAACGCCGTCGATCTCGGCATGCAGGAAGAGACGGTCAAGCTCAAGGTCGGTGCCGTGGTCTGGGCCACCGGTTGGAAGCCGTACGATGCGAACAAGATCCAGCCCTACGGCTACGATCGTTACGCCAATGTGATCACCAGCGTCGAGTTCGAGCGCATGCTGGACCCATTCGGTCCGACCGGCGGCAAGCTGGTGCGGCCTTCCGACGGCAAGGAAGCCAAGAACGTCGCCTTCATTCAGTGCGCCGGTTCGCGCGACCGCAATCATCTGAAACACTGCTCGCGCATCTGTTGCATGGCCTCGCTCAAGCAGACCACCTACGTGCGCGAGAAGTTCGGCGACGATGCCAATGTTTCGATTTACTACATCGATATCCGCGCCATCGACCGCCTCGAGGATTTCTACAAGAAGGTCCAGGCCGATCCCAAGGTGAAGTTCATCAAGTCCAAGGTTGCCAACATCACCGAGGACAAGGCGTCGGGCAACCCGATCCTGCACGGCGTGGACACTGAAGGCTATCACCGCTACGACAACCCGCATGACCTCGTGGTGCTCGCGATCGGCATGGAGCCGAGCGTGGACGCCAGCAAGATCATGAAGGGCGTGGCCGCGGACGCGAGCGGTTTTATCGATATCAACGCGACCACCGAAGCGGTGTTCGGCGCCGGCTGCGCGTCCAACGCGCTCGACGTCAACCGTTCAGTGCAGAACGCCACGGCCGCGGCGCTGCGGGCGATTCAAGTGATTAACCGCGTATCCAGGGCGGAGGCTTAATTTTCTTATGATAAGACGAACGAGCGAAGCGAGTAGGGCTACCAGTCATATATCAAGACGAACGAGCGAAGCGAGTAGGGCTACCAGTCATATATCAAGACGAACGAGCGAAGCGAGTAGGGCTACCTAAAATGGCTGACATGAAAGTTGCTGCATACATCTGCAAGGGCTGCGGTATCGGCGAGCGCCTCGACACCGCGCAGCTCGCGATGATCGCGCAGAAAGAGGGTAAGGCGCAGGTCGTGCGCGAACATGAATTCCTGTGTAACGCCAGCGGCGTGGAGATGATCAAAAACGACATCGCCAACGAGGGTGTGAATCACGTGGTGATAGCCGCCTGCTCGCGCCGCGCCAAGGCCGAGACTTTCAACTTTGAAAATGTCGCGATCTCGCGCGCCAACCTGCGTGAGGGCGTGATCTGGGCGACGTCCGCCGACGCCGACAAGAAGGAACTGGTGCAGGAAATGGCGGCGGACTACGTGCGCATGGGCTGTGCCGAATCGATCAAGATGCAGATACCGCGGACCAATCCCAGCCTCGGCCACAACAAGCGCATTCTGGTGGTCGGTGGCGGCATCTCCGGCATGACCGCGGCGATCGAGTCCGCGAAGACCGGTTACGACGTACTGCTGGTGGAGAAGACCGGCAGCCTCGGCGGCTGGGCGGCAAAACTGCACAAGCGTGTGCCGTCCCGCGAGCCTTACGCCGAACCGGCCGACACCGGCATCGCCGACCTCACCAAACAGATCGAGTCGGACAAGCACATCAAGGTGTTCCTGAATTCGACCCTCAGCAAGACCAGCGGCTCGCCCGGACAGTTTAGCGTCGACATCTCCACCGAGTCCGGCAGTACCGCCACCGAAAACGTCGGCGGCATCATCATGGCCTCGGGTTTCACGCCGTACGATATGAACAAGCTGCCATATTTGGGCGCCGGTAAGAGCAAGGACGTGGTGGATCAGCTCGGCCTGGAAGCACTGGCCAAAACCGCCAAGGGCGGACCGATCAAACGGCCTTCCGACGGCAAGGAAGTGAAGAGCGCCGTTTTCGTGCAATGCGCCGGCCAGCGTTCCGACAAGGAAGGCGAACTGCCGTACTGTTCCGGCCACTGCTGCAACACCTCGATCAAGCAGGCGATGTATTTCAAGAATCAGAACCCGGACATCGATACCAACGTCATCTACACCGATCTGCGCACGCCGGGCAACGGCGAGGATTTCTACCGCAGCGCGCAGAAGAAGGGCGTGACTTTCACCAAGGGTGTGGTGAGCGAAGTTGCTCCCGGGAGCGGTGGCCTTGAGGTCAAGTTCAAGGATTTGATCCTGAATGACGATGCCGTGGCCAAGGCCGATCTCGTGGTGCTCGCCACCGGCCAGGTGGCCAATTCCGGTATCGATATGGAGGCGCAGTTGCTGGCCGAGGCCGCACAGCGTGACGATGACAAGGCAGCCAAGGATGCTGGTGAAGCGGTTGCCGTGCACAAGGAAAAGCCCAAGGGGGTTTCCATTCTCAACCTGACCTATCGTCAGGGGCCGGACCTGCCGCACCTCAAGTACGGTTTCAACGACTCGCACTTCATCTGTTTCCCGTACGAAACGCGCCGTACCGGCATCTACTCCTGCGGTCCGGTGCGCCGCCCGATGGACATCGCGCAGGCGATCGAGGACGCGACCGGCGCCGCGCTCAAGGCGATCCAGGCGGTGGAAAACGCCAGCCTCGGCCGCGCCGCGCATCCGCGCTCGGGCGATTTGTCGTTCCCCGAGTTTCGCAAGGAAGGCTGCACCCAGTGCAAGCGTTGCACCGTGGAGTGCCCGTTCGGCGCGATCGACGAGGACGAAGCACGTTACCCGGTGTTCAATGAATCCCGCTGCCGCCGCTGCGGTACCTGCATGGGCGCCTGCCCGGTGCGCGTGATCTCATTCGAGAACTACTCGGTGGATACGGTGGGTTCACAGATCAAGGGCGTGGACATGCCCGACCAGTTCTCCGAGAAGCCGCGCATCCTGGTCCTGGCCTGCGAGAACGACGCCTATCCGGCGCTCGACATGGCGGCCATGAACCGCTTCCAGTACAGCGCCTTCACACGCGTGATCCCGGTGCGCTGCCTGGGTTCGATCAACACCATCTGGGTGACGGACGCGCTCAACAGCGGCTACGACGGCGTGATCCTCATGGGCTGCCAGAAGGGTGAGAACTACCAGTGCCACTTCGTGAAGGGTTCGGAAATCGCGCACGTGCGCATGAGCAAGATCGACGACACGCTGAAGCAGCTCTCGCTGGAAGTAGAGCGCGTGAAGACCTACGAGGTGGCAATCACCGA
>JAUSDQ010000068.1 GCA_030650525.1 Sulfuricaulis sp. | reverse complement strand
ATTAGCTCGCGGGGAAATTCCGGATAATCGGTGTGGATATTTTGCACCGACTCATCAAGATCGAGGCGTTTGCCATCTGGCCAAATGATCTTTCGTTCTCTTGCATCGACGTGCAGTGTCTCCAGTAGCGGCCAGAGGGTTTCGCGCACTTCGCTGTAGAGATCACCCTCGGGCCAGTCCATCCCCTCGAATAGAGCGTCGACGAACGCCATGTTTTGGAACAGCTCTTCTTCCAGAGGTTTTTTATCCCAACCCCATTTGTTTTTGCTCATGATTTGCAGCACTCCATTGGCCGCTCAAGGTCTGCGCGCAAGTTTCATCGTCAAGCGGCACCGCTCGATACTCAAGGCGACCCATTCTGCGCTCAAGGACTTAAAGCGTTTGTAGTTGCCCACCTGAGCGCGAACGTCCCGGACCCAGTTCCGGGGAATATAGTCGGTGCGGCTTTTCATATCAAGGGTATAGCTTAGCTGATAGTACGCGCCGCTGGCGCTGCCCGGGTCTTTGTACTGCCGGGTGAGCGAGCCGGGCCGCATCTCGCCGATGGCGGCCAACTCGGCCTTGATCGTCCCAATGCGTTTGTCGATCTGTGCGAGGCGTTTTGTTGTCATTAGTATAGCATACACATGCTATACTATAAGGTCAACAAGAATAAGAGGACCGACGATGTCACTGTGGATTCTTTGGTGGAACGCGATCTGGTTACTGCGCCCGGCCTACACGCGTACGCGCAGCTTCATGTGGTTCGCCACCGCCGTGGCGGGCCTCACGGTGCGCACCGAGATGCTGGGGGTGACCAGCATCGTGCGCGCGTTGAAACTCCACCCCCGCTTCTACGACAGGTTGCTCGGTCACTTTCACAGCGAGGCGGCCCAGCTCGATAACCTTGCCGCGCTCTGGGCGCGGGTAGTACTGCAGCTATTTCCCCATCCGGTGCGAGTCAACGGGCGTCTGGTCCTGGTCGGGGACGGCATCAAGGCGGCCAAACGCGGCAAGAAGATGCCGGCGGTCAAGCTGCTGCATCAGCAAGCGGACTCCAATAAGCCCGAGTACATCATGGGGCACTCCCTGCAGGCGGTGAGTATCCTCATGCACGCGGCCAAGAGTGTGTTCGCGGTGCCCCTGGCCATGCGCATTCACGAGGGCTTGGTGTGGTCCAATCGCGACCGGCGCACCTTGCTCGACAAAATGCTCGCCCTACTCGATATCGTCGATATCGGACAAGCCTTCTACTTTGTGGCCGATGCGTACTATGCCGCCGGCAAAATCATCAAAGGGTTGCTCGACAAGGGCAATCACTTGATCTCCCGCATGAGATCCAACGCCGTCGCCTATGCCCCGCATGTTCAGCACGGACCCAGGGGAAAAGGCCGGCCCAGAATTTACGCCCAGAAGATCGCCCTGAAGTCCCTGTTCAAGGATAAACAGGCGCTGCAACAGATTCCCAGCCCCGTCTACGGCGAGGAGAACGTCACGCTTGAATATCGAACGTGTGATTTGCTGTGGCGCCCGGCGGCCCGGATCGTGCGCTTCGTGGCCGTCATCCATCCCACCCGAGGACGTTGTTTGCTCATGTGCACCGACACCGCCTTAAGCACCCTCGAGATCATTCGTCTGTACGGCCTGCGCTTCAAAATCGAACACACCTTCA
>JAUSDQ010000058.1 GCA_030650525.1 Sulfuricaulis sp. | reverse complement strand
CGAGGCGGGCATAAAACTGGTGCGGAGTGAAAAGAAGCTCACCAACTACGAGCTCACCGCGCGCAACAGGGACGGTAAGGAAAAAGTGGTGTCCTACAATGCGACCACCTTCTACGACCGTAATAGGACTCTGCAGGGCGTGTTCGCCGCGGCGCGCGACGTCACGGAGAGCAAACGTCTCGACCAGGCGCTGCAGGAAACCAACGTTGAGCTTGGGAATGCCAAGTTCGCGGCAGAAAAAGCCAACCTCGCCAAATCGGATTTCCTTTCCAGCATGAGCCATGAGTTGCGCACCCCGCTCAATGCGATCCTCGGTTTTGCCCAGTTAATAGAGTCGGGTTCGCCGCTGCCAACGCCTGCCCAAAAGGCCGGCATCGACCAGATTCTCCAGGCAGGCTGGTACCTGCTGGAGTTAATTAACGAAATCCTCGATCTCGCGTTGATCGAGTCCGGCAAGCTGTCGCTGTCGCTGGAACCCATGTCGCTACCCGAAGTGCTGCTCGATTGCCAGGCCATGATCGAACCGCAGGCACAAAAAAGCGGTATCCGCATGAGCTTTCCTGTGCTCGATGGCCCTTACTTTGCTAGTGCCGATCGCACCCGGGTAAAGCAGGTTCTCATCAACCTGCTTTCCAACGCGATCAAATACAACCGCGTGGGCGGATCGGTCGAAGTGACGTGCAGCGCGAACACCGCGGAGCGCATACGTATCAGTGTGCGCGATACCGGCGACGGATTGTCCCCGGAAAAAATCGCACAACTGTTCCAGCCGTTCAACCGCCTCGGACAAGAGGCCAGCATCGAGGAAGGCACCGGCATCGGTCTGGTGGTAAGCAAGCGGCTGGTCGAATTGATGCGGGGCGAAATCGGCGCGGAAAGCATTGTCGGGGTGGGCAGTGTGTTCTGGATCGAACTGAACTCGGCGGCCGCACTACAGTTTGCCGCCGGTGCCGACGAACCGCTGGCACTGCTGCATGCGCGTGTTCCGCATGGCGCGACGCTGCGTACCCTGCTGTACGTAGAAGACAACCGGGCCAACATGCAGCTGGTCGAGCAACTCATCGCGCGTCGTCCCGACATGCGCTTGTTGAGTGCCGGGGATGGCATGCGCGGCATCACGCTGGCGCGCATCCATCAGCCGGAGGTGATCCTGATGGACATCAATCTGCCTGGCATCAGCGGTATCCAGGCGCTGAAAATCCTGCGTGAAGATCCGGTAACGGCGCATATCCCGGTGCTGGCCATCAGCGCCAATGCCATACCCAGCGATATTAAGAAAGGCCTGGAGGCAGGATTCTTCCGCTATCTCACCAAGCCGATCAAAGTCAACGAGTTCATGGAAGCGCTGGACATGGCGCTGGAACATGCGGAAACAGAATCAGACGGCGCCGTTATGCGAGAATCCCTGCGATGAGCAGTAGCGCCGATATTCTTAATCTTAACGCCCGTATTCCGATCGTTGACGATCGGGAAGCCAAAAGACAAACGCTGTGGACGACTACCGTCCGGTGCCCGTGATCACCGCCCAACCTGGCTACAAGCGGCGCGCGTTGCAGGCCGGCACATAGGAGGCGATTATGACAACAAGAAAAAAGGACAAAGCGAAAGCACAGCAAGCGCCGGTCGATGTCAAGACTGTCGAAGCGCCAGAGACCGTCGAAAGTAGCATTACCGGTTTCCCCATTGTCGGCATCGGCGCCTCGGCCGGGGGGCTGGCGGCGTTTGAGGCATTCTTCTCCGGCATGCCCGCCGATAACGATCCCGGGATGGCCTTTGTGCTGGTGCAGCATCTGGCCCCGGATCACAAGAGCATCCTCGCCGACCTGATCCGGCGCTATACGCGCATGCAGGTCTTCGAGGTCGAAGACGGCATGGTGGTGCGGCCCAACTGTACCTACATTATCCCACCCAATCACGACATGGCGTTTCTGAACGGCACGCTGCAACTGCTCGATCCCGCCGCGCCGCGCGGCCAACGCCTGCCGATCGACTTCTTCTTTCGCTCGCTCGCCCAGGACCAGCACGAGCGGGCCATCGGCATCGTGCTCTCCGGCACCGGCAGCGACGGCACCCTGGGCGTGCGGGCCATCAAGGGCGAGGCCGGTATGGTCATGGCGCAGAACCCCGAGTCCACCGAGTTCGACGGCATGCCGCGCAGCGCCATCGCCACCGGTCTGGTGGATTACGAGCTGCCGCCGGCCGAGATGCCCGCCCAGCTCATCACCTACGCGGCGCATGCCTTCGGCAAACTCCCCCGGCTTAGCGCCAACCCGGCGCCCCAGACCGAGAGCGCGCTGAAGAAAATCTTCATCCTGCTGCGCAGCCAGACTGGCCACGATTTTTCTCAATACAAGCCGAGCACCATCCACCGCCGCATCGAGCGGCGCATGGCCGTGCACCAGATCGAGTCGATCGACGACTACGTCAAGTATCAGCAGCAGACGCCCACCGAGGTGGAAGCGTTGTTTCGTGACCTGTTGATCGGCGTGACCAATTTCTTCCGCGACCCGGAGGCCTTCCAGGCGCTCGAGGAACAAATCATCCCCAAGCTTTTTGCCGACAAACCCGCGGGCGGTGTAATCCGCGTCTGGTCGACGGGATGTTCCACCGGCGAGGAGGCCTATTCCATCGCCATCCTCCTGCAGGAGCACATGGAGGCGATGAAGCAAAGTTACACGGCGCAGATCTTCGCCACTGACATAGACAGCCGGGCAGTTGCCACGGCCCGCGCCGGCCTCTATCCGTCCAGCATCGCCGCCGACATTTCACCGCAGCGGCTGGCGCGTTTTTTTACCGCAGAGCCCGGCGGCGCCTACCGCATCCACAAAGGCATCCGCGACCTGCTGATCTTTTCCGAGCAGGATGTGATCAAAGACCCGCCCTTCTCCAAGCTCGACCTCGTCAGTTGCCGCAACCTCCTGATCTATCTGGGCGCGGAGTTGCAGAAGAAACTCATTCCCCTGTTCCACTACGCGCTGAACCCGGGCGGCGTGCTGTTCCTGGGCACCTCTGAAGGTGTGGGCGACTTTGGCGATCTGTTTACCGTGCTGGATCGCAAAGCCAAGCTGTATCGGCACACTGAAAATTTTCAGGGCACGTCGCGCGCGGCCCTCGAGCGGTTTTTGCCGCCCATGACGGCGATCGATGCGGCGCTGCCGCGTGCCCCTGGCAGGACCGCGTTCCCGGTAAAACTGCCGCTGCGCGAGCTGACCGAACAGGCGCTCTTACAGCAGATCGCTCCGGCCGGTGCGCTCGTCAACGGGCAGGGTGACATCCTCTACCTGCACGGACGCACCGGCATGTACCTGGAGCCGGCCCCGGGTGAGACTGACATCAACAACATCCTGAAGATGGCCCGCGAAGGCTTGCGGCGCGAGCTGACCATGGCCCTGCACAAAGCCGCCGTCACCAAAGAGATCGTGCGCGCCCTGGACCTGCGCGTCAAAACCAACGGCCACTTCACCCGGGTCAACCTGAGCATCCGTCCGGTGACGACCGCCCCGGCCGCAACGTCTGAGTCGTCGCTGTACCTGGTGATCCTAGAGGAGGCGTCTGCCCCCGACACTGAACCAACGCCACAGCCGGCCCGGCCGCTGGCCGGCGGCGGCGCCAACGGCCCCGAGTCGGATGCCGCGGCGCACATCGCGGCGCTCAAGGAAGAACTGCGGGCCAAGGACGAATACCTCGTGAGCACCCATGAGGAACTGGAGACTTCCAACGAAGAACTTAAATCCTCCAACGAAGAGATGCGGTCGGTGAACGAAGAACTGCAATCCACCAACGAGGAACTGGAGACCGCCAAGGAGGAAATGCAATCGGTCAACGAGGAGCTGGCCACGGTCAACAGCGAGCTGAACACCAAGGTGGTGGATTT
>JAUSDQ010000056.1 GCA_030650525.1 Sulfuricaulis sp. | reverse complement strand
AACTTTTATTCTCGATCACGTCGCTATGGGTGTCTGAAACCATCCGCGACAGCGACGGTTCGGGATCAAAAAAAAGGGCCACATCGCTGTGGCCCCTTGATCCGATTGGTACCGAGGGTCGGAATCGAACCGACACGAGATCGCTCCCACCAGATTTTGAGTCTGGCGCGTCTACCAGTTCCGCCACCCCGGCTTGATGTCCGCCAGTATAACAATCTTGCCATCGTCCCCACAATGTGATGTCCTGCTCCCGACACCAGGGAGGAATTGATATGCGCGTGCTGGCGGGAGACATCGGCGGAACCAAGACACTGCTGCAAATCGTGGAATGCCAGGCCGGCCGGTGTCGCGCTGTCCGGGAACAGCGGTTCGACAGCGGTGCCTACGACAGCCTGTCGTCCATCATCGGCGAATTCCTGAGAGCGGAGAAAAAGAAAAGTATCGAGGCCGTCTGTCTTGGCATCGCCGGGCCGGTCAAGGAAACGGCTAAAGGCCAGAGCGTCAAGGTCACCAACTTGCCGTGGGAGATCCGTGGACCGGACCTCAAGCGCAAATTCACATTTCCCAAGCTGTGTCTTATCAACGACTTCCAGGCCATCGGCTACGGCATCGAGGCGTTGAAAAGCAGCGATCTGGTCGTGCTGCAGAAAGGCCAGCCGGTCAAGCACGGTCCGCGTGCCGTGATCGGTGCCGGTACCGGTCTGGGGCAGGGGATGCTCATCTGGGATAAAGATCGCTACTCACCGATCGCCACCGAGGGCGGACACGCGAATTTCGCCCCCGTGGATGAACTACAGGTTGAGCTCACGCGTTATTTGATAAAAACGCACGGCCGCACTTCCTGGGAGCTGGTGCTCTCCGGTCACGGCCTGGTCGATCTTTATGCTTTTTTAAAAGCGCGCGGGGACTTTTCCGAAACTTCCGCCGTGGCGCGGGCGATGCAATCCGATGATCCGGCGGCGGCGATTGCGCACGCCGCGCTGAAGCAGAACGACCCGCTGGCGAATCAGGCGCTGAATCTCTTCGTCGACATCTACGGCGCCCAGGCGGGCAACCTGGCGCTCACCGCCGGCGCGACCGGCGGCGTTTATATCGCCGGCGGCATCGCGCCGAAAATCATCTCAAGGATCGCCGACGGTCGATTCATGCGGGCCTTCCGCAATAAGGGCAACATGTCGCATTATGTCGCGGCCATCCCGGTGCAGGTAGTAACAAATCCGCAAGCAGGTTTGATCGGCGCCACCTTGGTGGCGACCCGGATGAAATAAGCCTGATACGCAAAGAGGGCGAACCATGGCGAATGAATTGACTCCGGAACATCTGACGACTATCGGCAATGCCGTCTATTCGGGCAACAAGATCGAAGCGATTAAACTCTACCGTACCGCCACTGGAAAGGATCTGAAGGATTCAAAGGACGCCGTGGAAAAGCTGGCTGCGGATTTGGCGGCCAGGAACCCCGCCAGGTTTGCCAGGCAGCGAAGACAGAGCGGTTCCTTGGCGACGCTGGTATTCTGGGGCGCGATCGTCGCGCTGATTGTCTACTTCGCGGTCAAGTGGGCATGAGGAGGTCGCGTGAAATACGAAAAACTCAAGGCACGGCAAACCCCGCTCAAGGAAAAATACCGGTCTGACCCTGCGGCGGTTCTTCTCACGCTATACCGGATATTTGTGTTGTTGGGTTGCGCCGCTATTGCGGCTTAACCCAACCTACATGAACTACAGATACGGTCGCGTCTGAAAAATCCGGTAATCCATGTCCGGGAATAGGCTGTCGCGCGCGGCGATTTCGCGCAGGTAGTTTTCATCGTAGCCGCCGGTTTCGGCCATCGTCGCCAAACGGTGGAAACGATGAAGGTGTGTTTTGAAGCGGCGCACGGCATACTCC
>JAUSDQ010000053.1 GCA_030650525.1 Sulfuricaulis sp. | reverse complement strand
AGCTTGAGATCGAGCGCGCCCCTGGGGCAGGCTTTGACGCACGGGATGTCAGCGCTCATCTCGCACGGCACGCGCCGGGCGTTGAAGTACGGCGTGCCGCTGGCCGGGCCGTCTCCCAGACGCGTGAGATCGAGCGTGCCGTAGGGGCAGTCGCGCACGCACAGCCCGCAGCGGATACAGGCGCCGACAAATTTTTCCTCCGGCAACGCGCCCGGGGGGCGGATCGCGTCGGCGGGAAGAGGATGCGCGCGGCGCGCGTACAGCGCGAGCCCGAAACCCGCGAGCATGGCCGCGCCCGTCACCCGCGCGGCGTCGGTCAGGAACCGGCGCCGGCTGACGAACAGCGTGCGGATGTCGCCCGGCTCTGCCATGACCGCCCCGTTACACCTTCACGATCTTGACCGCGCACTTCTTGAAGTCGGTCTGCTTCGAGATCGGGCAGGTGGCATCGAGCGTGAGCTTGTTCACCAGGCGGCTCTCATCGAAAAACGGCACGAACACGAGCCCGGCCGGCATCTTGTTGCGTCCGCGGGTCTCGACCTTGGTTGTGATCTCGCCGCGACGACTCACGACCTTCACGGTGTCGCCACGCTTCAAGCCGCGTTTCGTCGCATCGTCCGGGTTCATGAACACCCACGCATCGGGGAAGGCCCTGTAGAGCTCGGGCACGCGCCGCGTCATGGTGCCGGTGTGCCAGTGTTCGAGCACGCGCCCGGTGCACAGCCACGTGTCGTACTCGGCGTCCGGCGATTCCGCCGGCGGCTGATACGGCAGCGCGAAGATCACCGCCTTGCCGTCGGCGTGGCCGTAGAACTTCACGCCCTCGCCCTTCTTCACGTACGAGTCGTAACCCTCGCGGAAGCGCCACAGCGTTTCCTTGTTGTCCACCACCGGCCAGCGCAGGCCGCGCGCCTTGTGGTAGAGATCGAACAAGGCGAGATCGTGTCCGTGACCCCGGCCGAACCGGGCGTACTCCTCGAACAAGCCCTTCTGCACGTAGTAGCCGAAGTATTTCGACTCGTCGTTCATGTAACCCTTGATGGCGTGGCCGTTCACCTTCTCGAGTTCGGCGAGCGGGAACTTGTTCACCTGGCCGTTGGCGTAGAGTACGTCATAGAGCGTCTTGCCGGCATACTCCGGCGCCTTGTCGAGCAACTCCTTCGGCCACACTTCCTCCATCTTGAAACGCTTGGAGAACTCCAGGTACTGCCACAGGTCGGACTTCGCTTCGCCCGGCGCCTTCACCTGCTGGCGCCAGAACTGGCTGCGCCGCTCGGCGTTGCCATACGCACCCTCCTTCTCCGCCCACATGGCCGAGGGCAGGATCAGGTCGGCGGCCAGCGCCGATACCGTCGGATAGGCGTCGGACACGACCACGAAGTTCGCCGGGTTGCGGAAGCCGGGGTAGGTCTCACCGTTGATGTTCGGCCCGGCCTGCATGTTGTTGTTGGTCGAGGTCCAGTAGAAGTTGAGCTTGCCGTCCTTGAGCGCGCGGCTCTGGGCGACCGCATGGAAGCCCGGCTTGTCGGGGATGATCCCGGCCGGCAGTTTCCATGCCTGCTCCGCGATCTCACGGTGCTTCGGGTTCATCACCACCATGTCCGCCGGCAGGCGGTGGCTGAAGGTGCCGACCTCGCGCGCGGTGCCGCAAGCCGACGGCTGGCCGGTGAGCGAGAACGGCCCGTTGCCGGGCTCGGAGATCTTGCCCACGAGCAGGTGCACGTTGTAGACCATGTTGTTGGCCCAGGTGCCACGCGTGTGCTGGTTGAAGCCCATGGTCCAGTACGACACCACCTTGCGCTTGGGGTCGGCGTAGAGTTTCGCCAGCGCCTCGAGCTTGTCCTTCGGCACGCCCGAGAGCTCCGAGACGTAGTCCGCGGTGTAGGTCGAGACGAACTGCTTGAACTCGTCGAACGTGATCGGCGCGGCCTTGCCCGGGTCGCCCTTGGGCTTGCCCTCGGCATCCGGGTAGCCGTTGTTGCCCGCCGCCTGCTCCAGCGGATGGTTGGGGCGCAGGCCGTAGCCGATGTCGGTCACACCCTTTTTGAAATTGACGTGCTTCGTGACGAAGTCCCGGTTCACCGCGTTGTTCTGGATGATGTAGTTTGCGAGGTAGTTCAGGATCGCCAGATCGGTCTGCGGCTTGAAGATGAGTTCGATGTCGGCGAGCTCGCAGGAACGGTGTGTGAAAGTCGAGAGCACCGCGACCTTCACGTCCTTGCCGGTCAGACGCCGGTCGGTCAGGCGCGACCACAGGATCGGGTGCATTTCCGCCATGTTCGAGCCCCACAGCACGAAGGCGTCGGCGTGCTCGGCGTCGTCGTAGCAGCCCATCGGCTCGTCGATGCCGAAGGTGCGCATGAAGCCCGCAACCGCCGAGGCCATGCAGTGGCGCGCGTTCGGATCGATGTTGTTCGAGCGGAAGCCGGCCTTCATGAGCTTGGCCGCGGCATAGCCCTCCCACACGGTCCACTGGCCGGAGCCGAACATGCCGACGGCGGTCGGGCCCTTTTCCTTGAGTGTGCCTTTCACCTTTTCGGCCATGATGTCGAACGCCTGATCCCAGGTGACCGGCGAGAACTCGTTGCTGTTCTTGTCGAACTTGCCGTCCTTCCCGCGCAGCAGCGGCGTCGTGAGGCGGTCCTTGCCGTACATGATCTTGGCCAGGAAATAGCCCTTGACGCAGGCCAGCCCCCGGTTCACCGGCGCGTCGGGGTCGCCCTGGGTTGCCACCACGCGCCCGTCCTTCACGCCCACGAGCACGCCGCAGCCGGTGCCGCAGAAGCGGCACACGCCCTTGTCCCAGCGGATGCCGGCGTCCTTGGCCGCGGCGGCCAGCGCGTCCTGCATGCCGGGGATGGTCACGCCGGCGGCGGCCGCGGTCGCGGCGATGGCGCTGGTCTTGATGAATTCGCGTCGTGTCAGTTTCATGTCAGCTCTCCTGTCCGGAATCGGATTCGAAATGGTGGTAAACCATGGCGGTCGACAGCACGCCGCGCATGTCGGAAAATCCGCGAAACGTGTCGGCGAGCGCATTCGCGTCGTCACCCTCCACCGTGACCACGATGCGCCCGTCGTCGACCGCCGCGTGCACCTCGACACCGGGCAACGCTGACAGCGAGCGTGTGACAGTCTCGGTAAAATCGGGATGGGAATGGACAAGCACTCCAGCGATGTTCATGCACAGGCCTCCTGGTAAACGGGATCGTCGCGCAGGGCGATGGCCTGTGCCGGGCACACGGCAAAGCACACGCCGCAGCCGGTGCAGGCGGCGGGATCCACCTGCGGCTGCGCGATCCCGCCTTTGACGAAATGGAAACGGATAGCGCCGATCGCGCACTGCTCGCCGCAGCTGCGGCACACCACGCCGCGGCGCGCGAGACACTCAGGCATGACAACGGCTTTTACCCGCCACGGCGCCACGCGCGGTGAGTAGGCAAGCGCGCCTTTAGTACAGGCACGCGCGCAGTCGCCACAAAAGGTGCATTCGCCGTTCAGGAAATCGATCTGGGGATAGCCGCCGTCCGTGAGCTCGATGATGTGCTGCAGGCAGGCTTCGCGACAGTCGCCGCAGCCGTCGCACCGACTGAAAAATTGCGCCTCCGCCATTGCCCACGGCGGACGCTGCGTGGGCCGGCGGCTACTGAAATCGCCGCGCAGGAACTGTCGTCGACTGATCATTTCTCTTTGCCAGCCATCCACCGTGCATTGGCTTTTGATCGAATGCTAATTCGATACCTCACGAGTTGCGTGAGCCTTGACTCAAGTCAAGAATCAATGCACAGGCGAAAATCTCAGTATCTGCGCCGAGCGGTATACATCGCCATTGCCCATTTTTATCGGTGCATCGCGAATACCAGACGATTCTACTCGGAGATCAAATGGCAAAGCACAGGAAATCACCCGCGGATCGAGGCGATCATGCTGGACGTCGAACTACCTGCTTGGCAGAGGGAGTCGCCCTGCACCACGGGATCCGGCGGCTAGTGGCTGGTTCCCGAAGAACGGGTGATCTTGTTGTAGACGTTGTACTTCCCGGAGGGTTTCTTCATAGGCAGACGCTTGATCTCCTTGAAGGTCGCCGCATCGTACACGACGAGCGCTCCGTCCATTTCCCAGATACTGACCAGCGCATATTTTCCGTCGCGCGTGAATTCGGTGTGCGCCGCGGTCTGGCCCGGCGCGGGCCGTAGCGTTCTGACGATTTCGAGTTTTTTCTTGTCGATGATCTGGATCGCATCCTTGTCGGTCGGACTCATCATGGCGTCGACCCAGGCATACGGGGTGTTCTCGTGCGAGCGCATGAAAAATCCGGGGCCGAGGGTTTTGATGTGCTTGATCGTCTTCCAGTTCTTCATGTCGATGATCGTGACCATCCCGTCCTTGAGGTTCGGCGTCGCGAGCACCGTGGTTCCCTTGTAATCCCAGGTGATGCCCGAGCCCAAGTGCGGCAATCCGGGAAGGTCCACGTCGGCGATTTTGCGTCCCACGATCAGGCTCACCACCTGACCGTTCTTGCCATTGCGCGCGGCGCCGATCAGGTGCTCATAAGACTGATCGAAGAAAAAGTCGTCGAGAATATCGTCGAGACGGATGCGGCGCACCGGGAACGGTCCCTTGACCGCGAGCGCCTCGCCCAGGCGGTAGTCGTGCACCAGACCCGGATAGATCGGCTCGGCCTTGGCGTCGTAGGGAATCTCCCAGACTTCGGGGATGTCCTTGAGCGCAGCGATGAAACTCTTGCGCGGCGCGGCGTCATAGACGGCACTCACCCGTGAGCTTTTGCCGGCATCGTCCTGCACCGCGATGATCTTGAGCGGCGACAGATCCGTGGCGTCCAGCACCACCAACGTGTGCGGCAGATAATTGCCCGCCAGGACGTAGCGCCCGTCGCTCGACACGGCGATATTGCGCATGTTGATGCCGGCGCGAATCTCAGCGACGTATTTCAGATTGTAGATATCGAATTTGCTTACCCAGCCGTCGCGCGAGCCGAAATAGACATAGCGGCCGTCGGGGGAAAATTTCGGCCCGCCGTGCAGCGCAAAGCGGGTGGGGAAACGCAGGATCGGCTCGAACCGGTCGCCGTCCAGAAGCGTCGCGTGATGGTCACCGACCTCGACGACCACGAAAAGATTCAGCGGATCGGCCTTGAAGACCGGCTTATCCGAAAGTTTTTCCCCGGGTTTGAGGTGTAGCACATGGGAGGCACGGATATCGGCCATGTCCCAGCGCGGCACTTGCGCTAGCGGCTCGTAGATCAGTCCGGCGAGTTGGGTAATCTGCTCCGTTGACAGTTTGTCCCTGAACCCCGGCATCTGGGTCGCGACACGCCCGTCACGGATGGTCGCGATCGCCTCGTCGCGCTTGAGCCTTCCCAGATTCTCCGGCAGCAGTGCCGGGCCGATGCCGCCCAGGCGACCCGCGCCGTGACAGGACGCGCAGTGCTCAGCGTAGTGCATGGCGACGGGAGGCGCGTCCTCCGCAGCGGCGTGTATTACAGGGATAAAGCAAAGTACAGAAACCAGCAGCCGACAGCGGTAGTTTAGTGACATAGTGCGTACGGAGTTATCGATTTCGACTCGACATTATTGCACAACCGGCCGTGAGGGAACCTATTGCCAAACGCAAATCCGTGTGACAACAGCTTCCACGATATAAAACGGTCTGCTACGATGATTATTAAGCGTTGCTGAGGATGACATCATGGCCGTCTCACTTAAGTCATTGGGTATCGAACGCCTCGGGATCGAGGAGCGCTTAACACTGGTTGAGGAGATTTGGGATAGCATTGCCGCGGATAGCGCCGCGGTGCCGCTGACCGAAGCCCAACGGACCGAGCTTGACCGCAGAATCGCCGAGCACGAAGCAAACCCCGACGACGTCGTGCCTTGGGAAGAAATCAAGACTTCGATTACCGAACGCCTTAAGAAATGACCTTAGCGGTCGTTTTTCGGCACGCCGCACGCCACGAGTTCGATGAAGCAGCATTATGGTACTAGGAGCGACGCCCCGGTCTGGGTCTTGAGTTCGCAGGGGAGATCAATCGCGCCATTAGCTTGATGACGGAGAACCCAGAACGTTTTCCCGTCATGCACCGGGATGTTCGCTGTGTTCGGGCGCGCCGCTTCCCCTACTCGGTGTTCTTCCGCGCAGAATCCCGGCGCATCGTCGTATTGGCGGTGTTCCATGCGCGTCGTGACCCAAACATGTGGAAACAGCGCACATAACCATTCGTTGGGTACCGTTCATGGAAACCGAAATGACACCGGTTATATTCACACCCGACAACGAACCGTACCTCGGACGGAAGTTGCTCTTTCACTTCGATCAACTCATCAGTTCCGCCATGGAGCAGAACGCCGTCACTGCACCAACATCTCACGGCCGGAAACTCAGTGATCACCAGCGCATGGCGTGCCAAGTTATCGCTCAGGCGCTCAGCATCACGCTGTCAATTCGGGAACTCATAGCGATTTAACAGCAGCAATGAACAGTCTTTTGCACGCAAAACCTGACTCCGCTCCGTGGAATTTGGTGTCCTTGGGCGAAAAAGGAGTTGGTCACGCAGTTTCCAAGATCCTGAATCGTCCTGAGCTATGCGACGATCTTTGTGCAAACGTCATTCCTTGGCTTGTTGTCATTCAGGCAATGATGGCGGCCTATTTCCCCCGCGAACCGTCCGCTTAACAATCGGTTGCAATGGATGTAACTAGAAACTATCTCAAAAATGGACGTAGGGTGGGCACAGCCCACCATCGGACAGTCAACAAAGCCGCTGTTGGTGGGCGATGCCCACCCTACAAAAATTGGCAAAGGTATTTTTGAGATAGCTTCTATACACCACCACTGGAGGGGGATGTTAAACCTTCAAACAGCAAGCCACAGAAGAGCAGCTACTTCGCCACCACAACAGGGATACGCGTGTACGGCCGGTTCTGCAGGCGCTCGCCGAGGCCCGCGACGCCGATCTCTTCGTCGGTGAGATAGCACGCCGGGTCTTCGGCCCAGGGATCGTTCGTGAGTTGATGCGCGCGCACGCGGGTGTTACCGCCGCAAACGTCGAAGTATTGGCAGGCACCGCAACGGCCCTTGATCGTGCGCGGGCTGGCCTTGAGTCCGGCCATGAGTGGATCGGAAACATCCTGCCAGATCTGCGAGAACGGCCGCTCCTTCACGCTGCCCAGACTGTAATGCCACCAGAAGGTGTCGGGATGGACGTTACCAAGGTTGTCTATGTTCGCGATGTTGACGCCCGAGGAGTTGCCGCCCCACTGCGCGAGCTTGGCGCGCAGTGGGTCTTCCAGGTGCGGGAAGTGCTTGCGCACCCAGAACAGCAGATACACGCCGTCGGCGTCATTATTGCCGGTGACGAACTCCTTGTGCAGACCGCGCTGCGTGTAATCCCAGCATTTGTCGAACAGCAGGTCCATGGCCCAGCGCGTCGTTTTCAGGATCACGTCGTCTTTGCGGTTGATGTTGCCGCGCCCGGCGTAGTTGAGATGCGAGAGGTAGAACTTGTCGATGCCTTCGGCTTCCATGAGATTCAGCAGTTCGGGAAGCTCCGCGGCGTTATCCTGCGTCATCGTGAAACGCATGCCGACCTTGATGCCGCGCGCGTGGCACAGGCGGATCGCGTGCATCGAGGCGTCGTAGGCGCCTTCGAGACGACGGAAACGGTCATGGGTTGCGCGCAGGCCGTCGATGCTGATGCCGACGTAGTCGTAACCGATCCCGGCTATCTGCTCGATATTGGATTCGTTAATCAGTGTACCGTTGGTGGACAGACCGACGTAAAAGCCCATCTGCTTGGCGCGGCGCGAGATGTCGAAGATGTCATGGCGCATGAGCGGCTCGCCGCCGGAAAGAATCAGCACCGGCACGTGGAAACCCTTGAGATCGTCCATGACTTTGTACACTTCTTCCGTCGATAGCTCGCCAGGGAAATCCGTGTCCGCGGAAATCGAGTAGCAGTGCTTGCAGGTCAGGTTGCAGCGCCGGATCAGGTTCCAGATCACCACCGGCCCTGGTGGGCTCCTCTTCGGCCCCAGCGGCGTCGGATTCTTGATCTCCTGCATGTACTGGGAAATGCGGAACATGCTCAGCTCCCGAGGCGCAGGCCGGTTTTCTTGAGGATGCGCGTGCTGTACAGCACCGCGTGCCCGCGGTCGGCCTCGCCCAGCAGTTCGGCAATTTTTTCCACCTTGGTCTCGACCTCGGCGCGGTCGCGCCCATGCACCATCGCGAACAGGTTGTACGGCCATTCCGGCAGATACCGTGGGCGGTGA
>JAUSDQ010000039.1 GCA_030650525.1 Sulfuricaulis sp. | reverse complement strand
GGGCATATCCACACCCGCATCCTCGCTTACTCCGCGAAGTACGCCTCGAATTTTTACGGCCCGTTCCGCGATGCCGTGGGTTCAACCGCCAATCTGGGTGCGAGCAATAAATACAACTACCAGATGGATCCGGCCAATTCCGATGAAGCGCTGCGCGAAGTCGCGCTCGATATCGAAGAGGGCGCGGACATGGTGATGGTCAAGCCCGGCATGCCCTACCTCGACATCGTGCGCCGCGTGAAAGACCAGTTCGGCGTGCCGACTTTCGTTTATCAGGTGAGCGGCGAATACGCCATGCTCATGGCGGCGGCGAAAAACGGCTGGCTCGACGAGCGCGCCTGTGTGCTGGAGTCGCTGCTCTGCATCAAGCGCGCCGGCGCGGACGCCATTCTCACCTATTTCGCCGAACGCGCGGCCGGGTGGTTAAAAGACAGTGATTAGTGAATCGTGATTCGTAAGCCGTTCGATCGAATATTCGGCAGCCGGCATCGCCCAAGCGAGTATTAGCCGACCTGAATTTCGAAGGCTTGTCAGCTAGGTATGTGCGGCGTATCGTTTGGCGGCATAACAAGGAAACAACAACCTAAAGGAGGAATTCTCCATGACCACCTTATCCAGGATTGTTTCAACCGTTTTGTTTGGTCTTTTGTTTGTCGCTTTCCTCCCCACCGAAGCCAAATAGCCCGCGCCGCTGCCGATCGAACAAATGAGATCGGCGGTTGCCCGTGCTTCTGTAGATAGTGATGGGAGTCGGAACTGCAACATGAAGACTGCTCCTCCTGAGGCGTTACGCCAGAAAAGTACCGACGGAGTCCTTACAACCCTGCATTATCCCGACCCACGATCCGTTCCAGATGATTATTCGGGCTGCTTGAACGTCTGGTTTGAAACGAACGGTCGTGCCATTCCTATGATTGTCGCGAGGTTTGAAAAAGGCCACCTTGTTTCAGTGACGAATTCCGATTAGAACGTGGCTTGCCATTATCGGAATGGCAAGTTGATTAAGGAAAAATCCATGCAAGCTCAGATTTGTCCTCCAGCAGGTGGCGGATCGATAGTGGAGTGGAAGACGCAATGACAGGCCACGCGCTGGCTAATGCATCTCTCTATGCGCTGCAAGCAGTGGTTCTCGGCGCGGTGCCCGCGGTTGGCTCAATGATGGGGCGCAGGCACCGATACATTCCTCGGCAGTCTTGGGAACAATATCCCGCGCCGGATGGTTTTCCCCGTTTCCCGGACCAACCTTTATCTCGCAAGCTTGTTTCCGCTAAAACAGCGGCGTATCGTTTGGCGGCATAACCTGACTATATAAAAACAGGAAGACAACAACACCATAAAGGAGGAGCCCCTCGATGAAGTTTTTCGACACCTTGCTCGGCTTTGCCGTGCTCACCGGCCCGTTGTGGTTGATTCTGATCCTGCTGCCGGTTTCCATCTGGATCGCGGTCAAGGTCGCCAAACGGTTCAAGCAGCGCAGCGCCAAGATCGCCGGCGGGGTGGGAATATTTCTACTTGTTTTCTTTGTGCCCTTCGGCGATGAAATCGCCGGAAGAATTTACCTCAGCCACCTCTGCGCTACCGAGGCGGGGGTGAAGGTGTACCAGACGATCGAATTACCGGGAGAGTATTGGGAGGTGGATGGAGAGCCGAAGTTTTACAACGAGAAAAATGGAAACTTCGACCTTACGCAAATCGGCACTGACTTCAAAACTGAAGAGTACCCCTCAATGTTTCCTATCGAAAAATTCCGATTTTGGTATCTGGAAAAACAAAACGGGGGAATTCTTGGAGAAATAATTAGTTTTAACTATATGGGTGGGTGGATTTCACGAAATTTCACTCTCGCGCCTGGTAGTGGAGCAACATGTAAACAACCCATATTACAGAGCACACGGGAAATTATGTATTCAATCTTTCGCCCAGCAAAACCTTCACGTGATAGATAAAGGGAAAAATCATGGCAACCATCACAAATTATTTCGAACAAGCACAACTCTCCCTGGCCGCATATGCTTTGAACTTACTGCCTGGGATGTCTGGTCAGCAAAATACTGCATATGTGAGTGCATTAACCGCGCCAACAGTAGGCATGTCAGATGCTCAGGCAAGGAATTTCGCTGACACCTACACTGTAGTGGATCAATACACCGACCCCCTCACCGGCTTCTCCGGCACCGTCTTCACCAAGAACGGAGTTAATTACTTCGCCCTCCGCGGCACCGAAGGCCTGTTTTCCTTCGCCGGAGTCAACGACTGGCTCACCAACGTCACCGACGTCGGCACCAACGGCATCGCCGTCACCCAGGGCCTGGCCATGTTCAACTGGCTCCAGCGGCTCTACGGCGCCCCCAACAGTGCGGTAGTGCAATACGTCTACAACCCCATCTTAGGCACGATAGAAACCTTTACCGGCGCCTTACCCGCCAGCGGCTATTTATCCGGGTCGCTTTCGCCCGTCAGCGTCACCGGCCATTCCCTCGGTGGGCAGTTGGCGATGATGCTGAGCCGGCTTGCCCCCGGCGTGATTAATAGCGTCTACGCCTACAACGCCCCCGGCTTCGATGTATTTAATTCCGGCCTCACCAGCGGCGGGTTTTTCAACTTGTTACGCAACGCCCCCATCGGCCCCATCACCGGCGCGATTGGCACCGGCTGGAACAACGGCATCATGACGCGTTCCGACGTGGAAGGCGACGTGGTTCATGGTATCGGTTATTCACCGAGCCAGAGTTCACCAGCCTTTGAACAGATTATATTCTCCGAAAACGCCAACCAAGGCGTGGTTACCGCGCACGACATCAAAGCGATCACCGACTCCCTGGCGATCTACAACCTCTTCGCCACCCTCGACCCCGCTCTCAATAATAATCCGGTCACCGGTGTCTCCAAGATCACCGACATCCTCAAGGCCTCATCGAGTAATGTCTTAAATCGAGATACGTACGACATCAGTCTTGAAAATGCCCTCGACGCTCTACGCACGCTGTTTCAGGAGAACTATCAAAACAGCACTTCCAGATTCAATGCCACTGCCACCCAGCGCGATGGCCGTGACGATTTCTATACTAAATTATTTAGCCTGCAGGAATTTCTCAAAGGTTCGGCGCTTAATATCGGCAGTACCACTTCACCCAGTTACAACCTGACCGTGGATTCACTCACCAAAAAATCCACCGCCGACTTTATCAGCGCCGCCCAGACCGGCCTCGCCACCCGCTACGCCCTCTACAAACTCAACCCCTTTACCGTCAACGGCACGGGATTGTATGAGACCATTAACACCGACCGTTCCCTCGATCTTTATAACTCATCCACCCGCACCGGCGCCTTGACGGACGAATACCTCAAAGACCGCGCCGCCTTTCTTTACAACAAAATCGTCGTCGGCAACCAGAACAACGATGTCTCCGGCAAAGCCTGGGTGCCATACACCGGCGCCCCGCAACACTTCCAGGACGGAAATGGAACTTTGGCTTATCACTTTTACCTTGGCGCAGATAGCTCCGTCGTCAGCCAACCACTTCAAAATATATCCAACATTATTTTCGACGATTGGACGAGCAACACCCTCACCGGCGGCACCCAAGGAGACAAACTCTACGGCCTCGCCGGCAACGACACCCTCACCGGAGGCAAGGGCAACGATTATCTGGAAGGAGGAAAGGGCAACGATAACTATATTTTTACTTCAGGCGACGGCCTCGACCTCCTCCTCGACACCGACCACCAGGGAACGATCAAGTACGACAACACCCCCTTAACCGGCGGCCCCCGCGCCCTGCAGAACAACAACGTCTACCAAAGCCCCGACCGCCAATTCACCTACACCCTGATCGGATCGGGAACGAATAGCACCCTCTTTATTAACACCCCCGGCGGCGCGATCCAGATCAAAGACTTCCAATCCGGCGACCTCGGCATTACGTTACCAGACGCTCCACCCCCCACGTTCACCTCCACCTTCCCAGGCACCGTGAATAACGACGCCGACCTCACCGACACCGGCGCCCCCCTTAGCCTCAGCGGCGGCGGCGTCCTCGACAAGAACTGGACCGGCTACGCCCCCTTGGGCCAGAAGCTCACCAACCCCGGCGGCGTCGGCGGCATGTACTTCATCTCCCGCGCCGGCCAACCCTATCCCGCGGACACGATCTTCGAGGTCCTCTACGGTAAGGAAGGCGATGACTTTCTGCTGGGCAACCCCGGTGCCCAGAACTTCACCCTCGACGCCGGTTCCGGCAACGACTGGATCATCAGCGACTACAACGACGAATACAGCGCCTATCAAAGCACCACCCCCTACACCCCCGGCCAAGGCACCACCGTTTACGCCGGCGCTGGCCATGACGCCGTGCAGGGCGGCTTTCGCAACGACTGGATCGACGCCAACACCGGTCACGATCAGGTGATCGGCCTCGAAGGCTGCGACTATATTAACGGCGGTTCCGGTAACGACTGGCTCGCGGGTAATCGGGATGACGACATACTGATCGGTGGCCCAGCTACTTCTACTACCGAACCGGATCACGATACCTTGCTCGGTGGAAACGGCTCGGATTATCTCAACGGCGGAGCGGGGGACGACACCTTATATGGGGATGCCAGCGGTGGCTTCGCCCGCCGCGTGGTCGACGTGGGCAACGGCACTCTCTATCTCCTGGGCTGGAACGGCGAAACCCGCACTCACTTGATCCCTAACTTTGTCGGTTCTTCCAGCACGCTCGCCCTCCTTGCCGATGCCCCGCTGTACGAAGACGGCGGCTACCCGGCGCCCGGCTACACCCCTTCGCCCCGGAACGAGGATTATCTCGATGGCGGCGCGGGCGTAGACAAACTCTTCGGCGGTGTCGGTAATGACATCCTCGACGGTGGCGCCGACAACGACAAACTTTATGGTGAAGCGGACGACGATCAGCTCCTCGGCGGCGACGGCAACGACAAACTCTGGGGCGACCTCGACAACGCGGTGTTCAACCAAGACCAGCAAATCACCAGTACCTACGGCACGCTGTCTTTGTTTAACCGCGAGTACGCCAACGAAACCTTAGCCGAAGGCAACGACATACTGGAAGGAGGTAACGGCGATGATGAACTGCGCGGCGGCGGGGGGAATGATACCCTGCGCGGCGGGCCGGACACGGATATTCTTGTGGGGGGAGCCGGCGCCGACACCCTCGACGGCGGCACCGGCAACGATACGATCTATCGTGACGCCTTTGACACCCTTGTCTTCCGTCCCGGCGACGGCCAAGACCAGGTGACCTACGGCGGCGGCGTGCTCCAGCTCGACGGCCTTACCATCGATCAGTTCCAAATTTCCAATGTCGCCGGCTCCGACGGCTGGCAATACTTAGCCCTCACCAACGGCACCGACAGCGTCTCGCTCCAAGGCGGCTTCCTCGCTGCTAGCCAGACTTTTAGTTTCAGCGCCGACACCCTGACGCAACAACAACTCATGACCTACGCCCCCAGCATGGGTATCTCCGGCACCTCGGGGGCGGATACGATCTACGGCAGCAATCAAATCGACACAATCATTGGCTATCAGGGTGACGACACGCTTTATGGTCAGGGGGGTGACGATATTATCTTGGGTTGGCAAGGGAGCGATGTGCTGGTGGGGGGCGAGGGCTGCGATACTTTGGAAGGTGGCCCCGGCGACGATATTTACGATGGCGGCCCGGGGGACGATTTTCTGAATGATGGTTCTGGTGGCGGTAGCGATATTTACGTGTTTGGGCGTGGTTATGGCCAAGACTTTATTTCTGATTTCGAAGGCGCTAACGACACCCTTCGCTTTGCACAAGGTCTTGCGGTTTCGGACATCGTTATCACCCGAGATAATTCCAATCTTTATTTTTCAATTAGTGGCGCCGGGGATAAAGTAACGGTGGATCGGTACTACGGTACTTACGATAGGCTTGACCGAGTGGAATTCAACGGCGGTCCCGTCTGGTTGCCGTCCGATATCGAAAGCCGCATTTACATACCCGCTGCCACCGAAGGCAGCGACTCCCTGTACGGATCGAGCCGCGACGACACCCTGCTCGGACTCGGCGGCAACGACACGCTCAACGGATATGCCGGTAACGACACACTGAATGGTGGGGCGGGCGATGATTTGCTCGTGGGCGGCGATGGCAGCGATGTCTATGTGTTCGGACGAGGTTACGGCCAGGACATGATCGCTGATAACTCCTTTTCTGCCAGCGACGTGGATACGCTGCGTTTTTTGCCGGGCGTGACAATCGCCGATCTGACCGTTACCCGTACTGGGGATTACTTATACGTTGACATTAACGGAACCGGCGATCGTCTGTCTATTGGCTGGTGGAACGGCTACGGCGATGAAACCCCGGCCCTGGAGAGAATCGAACTGGCCGATGGAACATTGCTACCAGACATCACAACACTTATAAATGTTCCGCCCGGAACCCCAGGCATTGATTCCTTGTTGGCAGGTAACGGCAATGATTTGCTAAACGGGCTCGCCGGTGATGACTACTTAGAAGGTCAACGCGGTAACGACATCCTTATCGGTGGACCCGGGAAAGATAACGCCGGAGGGGGAAAAGGCAGCGACCTTTATCTCTTTAACTCAGGCGATGGCGTATTGCCCGACCCCACCACCAATCTTCAAGAATACATACACGATGCCCCTGATCCGGATCCGACGGATGTCGATACCTTGTCATTCGGTACCGGGATCCGCGCCGAAGACATCTACGCATACATCGCTGACTGGAATGGATCGAGCGAACTGGTATTAAAGACACAGCCCACCGGAGAAACGATCCACGTTGAATGGCAGGGCAGCTATATCTTTCAGGGCGCCCTCATCGTTGAAGACTACCGCATTGAGCATGTACAGTTTTTAAATCCCGACGAGGCGCGAATCTTCGACCTCGCGGGCATCGTAACGGCCCGCGGCGATGCCCTGCGCGCGGCCTATGACCCGAACGCCTCCAGCCCAGCAGGCATCCCTTTGTTTACCTCTCAAGCAATGAGCGCCTTTGACATCACCGCTACCAGCACCATTGCGCCATACGCTTTCAACTACGCTTTCCATGGCGACGTGTTTGACCCTGCCATTGTTGGTGCCGGCATTGATGATGCCGGACTGTACGGGACATCCGTCGGGGATAAGCTTTATGGTCTTGCAGGGAACGACCAACTGCTGGGTTTGGAGGGCGACGATCAGATCAACGGTGGTCTGGGCAACGACACCCTCGATGGCGGCACCGGCGCCGACACCCTGACCGGCGGCCCTGGCAACGACACCTACCTTGTCGATGATACCGGCGACACCATTACCGAGAATCTCAACGAAGGCACCGACACCGTCCAGAGCGCCGTTACCTACACCCTCGGCGCCAACGGTCGAGAACCTTACGTTAACCGGTGCCACGGCCATCACCGGCACCGGCAATGCGCTCAATAACGTCCTTACCGGTAACAGCGCCGATAACACGCTCGCCGGCCTCGACGGCGACGACACCCTCATCGGCGCCGCTGGTAATGACTTAATGGACGCCGGCACCGGCACCGGCCAAGACCTCGGTTATCTCTACGGCGAAACCGGCAACGACACTTTAATCGCCGACACCGGCGCCAATCTGCTGCACGGCGGCGACGGCGATGATGTCCTCTTCGGCGGCCGCGGCACCAGTCTGCTCGAAGGCGGCGCCGGCCACGATATCCTCACGGCCGGGGATCGCGGCAGCTATCTGTTCGGCGATACCTGGATACCGAGTACCGTTTCAGGCAATGACACTCTTATCGGTGGGCCGGGAGATGACATTCTCGGGGGTGGTTATGGCCACGACAGCCTGGCCGGAAATAAGGGCATCGATACCCTCGAAGGCGGTTATGGCAACGATTCCTACCGGTTCAATCGCGACGATTGGGAGGACACGATCATCGAAAACGACTCCACCTCCGGCAACACCGACACCGTGCGCACCAACGCCGCCGCGTTGGACCTGGTGTTCACGCGCAACGCCAACAACCTGGTAATGTCCCTGCACAATAGCGTCGACCGGCTCACGATCAGTGAGTGGTACCAAGGCAGCGACTACCAGACCGAAGTCTTCCAAACCACCGACGGCAACCAACTGCTCAACACCCAGATCGGCCAGCTGATCCAGGCCATGGCCCAGTTCGGCGCCAACAACGGCGGCCTGAGCTGGGATCAGGCGATCGATCAGCGGCCGAATGAGGTGCAGACTATTCTCGCCGCTTATTGGCAGCCGGCCAGCTAGATCCTTACCCATATTTCCTCTTTTCCCCGCGCGTGGGCAGCCATGACGCGCGACCAGGCGGTTAAAAGGCAGTGATTAGTGTATTGTGATTCGTAAGCTGTTCGATTTACGGATCACAATGAACTACCGTCATATCTATCACGCCGGCAATTTTGCCGACGTCTTCAAACATACCGTGCTATCCCTGGTGCTGAAGTCGCTGCACCAGAAGGACGCGGCTTTTTTCTATCTCGATACCCATGCGGGCGCCAGCCGCTACGATCTGAGCAGTGCCGCGGCCCAAAAAACGGGCGAGTTTCGTAACGGCATCCAGCGCCTGTGGGATACCGATCCGTTGCCGGCCTTGGCGGATTATCTGGCGGCGGTGCGCGCCGCCAATTCCGGCGCGACCTTACGTTATTACCCGGGGTCGCCGGCGATCGCGCAATTCTTCCTGCGACCCCAGGACCGCATGGTGCTCATAGAGCGACAGCCGGATGAGTGTGCCCTGCTGAAAGCGGTATTCACCGACGATCGGCGGGTTACCGTCCTGGCGCAAGACGGCTATGCCGGGCTTAAGGCCCATCTGCCACCGAAAGAAAAACGCGGGCTGGTGCTGATTGATCCACCTTATGAGGTTAATCAGGAATTCGAGCAGGTGGTCGCGGGCTTGCGTATCGCCCACGCCCGCTGGGCTTCCGGCATTTATGCCCTGTGGTATCCCGTCAAAAGCCGCCCACCGATTGAGCGATTTCATCGGGCGCTGGTGGCGAGCGGAATAAGAAAAATGCTGCTGGTGGAATTCAGCCCCTATCCCGAGGATTCGGAATTTCGGCTGAACGGTTGCGGGATGGTGCTGGTTAATCCGCCTTGGAAACTGGAGGAAACGCTCCGTCCAGTATTGCCGTGGTTGCTCGCGGTGTTACGGCAGCACCCGGCCGGGCGCAGCAGCATTACCTGGCTGGTCCCGGAATAGGGAGATTCCTGCCGCTCGGACGGCCCTGACCAGCAGAAAAAGCGTAATAGTAACCATCTGTTACAATCAGTCGTCGACAGCGGCCACATAACCGGGTATTTTGACCGCCGTTAAGTGCAGGTTTTTTAATAATAAAAACCGCTACAGCCGCATTGTCGGCAGAGGGGATCCCGGTGCCAAAAGGTCTGCCGGTTTTGCTAGGGGAGGGAAGTAACGCGATGAACGAAAGACGCGATAGCCAGCGTGTGCCGGTGGTAATCGATGCCGTGCTGAATTATCAGGCACAGGTCATGATCTGCACGGTGCGGGATATCAGCCTTAATGGCGCTTTTATCGAGAGCACGCCGGGTGGTTTGCCTTATTACAACGCCCCCGTGGAACTGGGGCTGACGCTGACCAGCGGCGGTGAAACCAAACAACACCGCATCCCGGCCAAAATTCGCCGCATCACCGAGAAGGGTGTCGGACTGACCTTCGGCGACGTGGGGATGGACGCCTATTTCAGCCTGGTTAACCTGGTCTATAACGCCTGAAATCAGCCTAGCCGCTGGCTTCCTGGCATGAGGTCCCGGCTACCCGCCGGCCCTGGCAAAGGCGGCAACCAGCGCGACCGCCGCCGTTTCAATCCTTAGAATCGCCGATCCCAGCTTCAGTATTCTGGCATGGGCGGCTGCCTGGCTGACCTCCGTCTCGGTAAATCCCCCTTCAGGGCCTACCAGAATAGTTATCGCGTCAGCAGCGCTTTGGCTCACTGCGGAAGCGAGCGGGATCGCCTGCGCCGCAGGATGGGCGATCCAAATATCGTTTCCCTGCGCGGCGGCGCGTTCGGTCACTGCGCGCAGTGTTGCCGGCGGATGGATGTCCGGGAGATAAAGCCGTCGGCTCTGCTTGCAGGCCTCAAGACAGACGCGTTGCCACCGTTCAATATTACGCGCGCCGGGTTTCACCACGCTGCGCTCGCATACCAGTGGCGTGAACTGCGTCATGCCCAGCTGGGTCGCCATGTCGAGCAATACATTCTGGCGGTCGCCCTTGGGCAGCGCGCAGGCGAGATGAATCGCTGGTTTCACGGGCGGTTCGGTATGCCGTTCATCAATGCGCAGTTCGAGTTCGCGTCCGCGCGCGGTCATGTGCCGTAGTGTGGCATGCGCGATGCCACCGCGCCCGTCAAAAAGCCACAGCGTGTCGCCGGCATGGAGCCGGCGCGATGTCGCGGCGTGATGCGCCTCGTCGCCCGTGAGCGTGAGGGTGGCGCCGGAATCGGCGAGATGCTCGGAATAAAACAGCGGTTCGGCCATGTTTGTAGCGTCTCTAAAAAAACAATAGACAGGATTTACAGGGTTAAAAACAGGATTAACAGGATTTCTTACCAGCAAATATTCTCTTATCAAGAATCCTGTAAATCCTGAAAAATCCTGTTAATCCTGTCCATTCAATTTCTATTGAGACTATGGGTTACGCGATAGATAGACGTCGTAGCGCACCAGTTTGCCGGCAATGCTCATGCTCGGATCGGGCGCGAGCGGGGCCGCATCGTCCGGCCGTTTCACCACCACGCGATTGAGCGCCACCCGGCGGCTGATCTCGAAGAGTTCGGTGGCATCCGGGTCGTCGCCAACCAGTACACGCAGCAAACGCATTTCTTTTTTTACCGCGGCGGATTTCTTGCGCTTGGGCGGGAACATGGGATCGAGATAGATCGCATCGGGCCTGGGCGCGATCGAAGGCAGTAACCCGCGGGCATCGGCGGTTAGTAGTTGCAACCGCTGGGCAAGCGTTAAACCGGCTTGCGTGGCCAAGCGCTGCAAGCCGTCCTGCGCGAGCGCCGCCACGACCGGTGAACGCTCGATGGCGGTCACGCGAAACCCCATCAGCGCGAGCAGCAGCGCATCCTGGCAATAGCCCGCCGTGGCGTCGACCACCGTACGGTTTTTTTTGCCCATGGCACGCGCCAAGGGTTGGCGGCGCGACAGGTTCGCGCCGTAGGGGCGCAGATCGAGGTGGGAGAAATCCACATAAACCGGCCCGAGGCGCGGATCATGACCGTCGCGCAGTTCAAGGTGCTCGGGTGTCAGCACCAGCTGTAGATCGGCGCCTGTTTCTCCGGCAGCCACCCAAGGCAGCGATAGTTCGCGCGCCAGTTTTTTGGCCGCGGTTATCAGGCTGTCGTCACCGGCCGCGGTCACGGTAATGTGCGCCTTGGCGCGCTGTGTTACGCCAGGGGCGGGCGATGGTTTGTGGGGAGCGGACAATGGCATCGAGACAAGCATAATCATTCTCATGCCGCGGCGCACCTTGAGCGCGATGGTCAGCACCGTGAAACAAAAATGCCCCGCATTGCGGGGCATTTTTGTTCGATACCAATCGATTGCTTATTTCACGGAAATGCCGGTATGGTTGGATCGCGTCCGCGTGGGTCGGCGCTCGGATGACGTTCCTCGATCATCTCACCGATTTCCTCAAAATCAACCCGACGCGGCCCGATCGGCACGCTTGCGGTCGGTTTCCTTGAGGAAGCGTTTGCGCAGGCGCAGGTGATGGGGCGTTATCTCGACCAGCTCGTCGTCGTCGATGAATTCGATGGCGCGTTCGAGCGTGAGTTCGATCGGCGGCACCAGGATGACGTTCTCATCCGAGCCCGAGGCGCGCATGTTGGTGAGCTGCTTGCCCTTTAGGGCATTCACC
>JAUSDQ010000051.1 GCA_030650525.1 Sulfuricaulis sp. | reverse complement strand
GGATTGAACTTCGCCCGGTGCGGCGCGATCACCAGAAACAGCCCCGCGGCGGTGATGGCCGAAGCGAGCAGCACCTGAAACACCGACGCGGAGAAATAGTAGAAGAGCGCAAACCCCGCGATCGCGCCCAGCCCGGCGAATGACAACATGCCGACCATGAATTGCCCGTCGACCTTCTTGGGCGAACGCATGAGTCCGATAGCCGCGACCAGAATCTGCGGCAGGACGGAGTAAATCACGAGTGTCTTGGTGTCGTAGAGAAAACTCAGCAACGGCAGCATGAGAATCGTGCCGGCGAGGCCGAATACGATTTCAAAGGAATAAGTCAGGACGCAGACGAGCGTCAGGAGAGCGAGAGATAGCATGCACCGCGCGCCGAGTTGTCTCAGGCGCTACTATGCCACAGCGTGACGTGGTTACGTAGGTTGGCGGTGAGCACAGCGAACCCCAACGATTCGTACTGCGCTCCACCCATTCTGCGCGTACTTTCTATACAAACTTTCCGGGCGTAGAATGGTTTACGTAACCAATTTTGGGATATCACCATGAGCGAAACCGTACATCTTCCGAAGGCGCTTGCCCGGCGTCTGGAAAGAATCGCCGAGATTGCTCGCATGAGCCCTGAGGCAATCGCCACAACGGCCATCAAGGAACGGGTTGACTATCTTGAGTGGAAAGAAAAGGCTATCGCGGAAGGGCAGGCCGACCTGGATGCAGGCCGCCTCACGACCACCGAACGATTGCGAGCGGAACTCGTAAAACAACGCTCTCAACGTGCCTCGAAGCGCAAGAAAGCGGCTTGAATGGTCTGCGCGCGGCCGCTCGCGACCTGCTGGAGATCGATCTCTGCATCATCTACCGGATTGCCCGCGCCAAAGTGCGGATCGTGCGCGTCATCCATCAATCGCGGCAATTTCCATAATATTTACTGAGAATCTCGCTGAAACATCAAAGCCCGTCATTCCGGACAAGCGAGCCCCAGTAGCTCGTAGGATGGGTGAAGCGCAGCGCAACCCATCATGCTTCGATGGGTTGCGGCACAAAACGCCTCCACCCATCCTACGCACCATCAGCTTCATTGAACTGCGAAGCGGTGCCCACGGCACACCCGCTTCCCATCCACTCACACGCTTCGCGCCGCGCGGAACGCTTCAGTCGTAGGTTGGCGGTGAGCGCAGCGAACCCCAACGATTCATTGCGCCATTGTTCGTTGGGGTTCATTTCATTCACCCCAACCTTGTATGTTGCTTTACGCTTTCTTGCGCCGCGCCACGCCGATCAACCCCAGCAAGCCCGAGCCGAACAGCCACACGGCGGCGGGGACGGGCACCGATGCCATGGCGGGGAACACGCCCGACTCCGATGCGACGATCAGATTTGGGTCATATACGATCTGCGACGAGAGCGTGCTGCTGAAATCAGAAAGCGCCGAGCCGTTGCGATCGCCGACAGTCGCACCGGCGCGCATTTCTGTTGTCAAAAAGACGGTCCACGTCGTGGCGCTGGCGCCACCGGGCAATGGTATTTCCTCTAGGAAATTCCAGTTGGTGCTATTGCTGGTGTCAGACGATATCTTGATCGGGAAACCGGTTGGTGTGGTTCCGGGTGAAAACACCCGGATGGTTGGAACGTACGTCCCATCGGGCGTCAGCCAAGTTGTGTTGACGGTTGTGCCCGGCTCGTAATACGGTCCGTATACCAGGTCAAATCGCTCCGGATAGAAATTGTAAGCCAGCGAAAAGACGGTATTGCCATAATTCACATTCATATTGCCTGTCACCGCCGCCTGCCAGCCGAAATTGAAGGTTTGGCCGAGGGAGTTCGCTGGGGTGGTGACGTAGAACGTGTCGGAAAAACCCGCTATGCCCATCGTAGTGGACGACTGGATACCTGGATCGGAGGCGAATGGCTCGTAGGCAAAGGCACGGGTACGCAGCGTGCCACTGCCGAGGTTCGCGCTGGCGGATGCGGTGCTTGGGGGCGGGCAGAACGGAACGAACCTAGCATCGCAGCCGATGTTAGGCGATGGAATGGTGGCGGCATATGCCGACGCAGACGAAATACCGGAACCCCCATTTATCTGGCTGTCGCTGCCGTCGCCAAGCACACTATCGACGTTGTAGACTGAAGCGGAAGCCGAAGTGTCAAAAGCATGTGCGGGTGTGAGATTGACCGCGGCGCACAGGATAGCGATTGCGACGGCGTAGCGCGCTGCCGCGCGCGAAGCACTTATGGAAGAAGACACGCCAAATGCAATGGCGATCTTTTTTCTCTCGAGACTATGTTTCATAACCCACCTCCAATTTGTAACGGATAACTATCCGCTTTACGGTAGGCGCGGCGCTTTATATCAATCCGTCGTCATGCCGTGCGCACCTTGCGCCGCGCCACGCCGATCAGCCCCAGCAGTCCCGAGCCGAACAGCCACGCGGCGGCGGGGACAGGCACCGGCGCAGGCGCGACGCTTATGTTCAGGTTGTCCATCGCCCATGACTCATCGTTCAAGTCCTGGATGCCAACGCCCTGAATGAAGAATTGAATGGTTGCCGTGGAGGCCGAATGGGCGATATTGCTGAAGACCGGATCTGCGCCTAAGTTGTATGCACTATCGGTGTAGTAGCCGCCCGGCCCGGAAAAACCGAGATCCACGCGACGAGCCAGCTCCACGCCTACAGGAGGCACGTAACTTTGAATCTGGTAAGACGTGGCATTGGCGAAGGATTCATTGAAGATCGTGGTACCGTCTACCACGACATTGAAGAAATCGCCTTGTGGAAACGTTCCCGTGCCATCGAGAGAATCGATGGCGGCAAAAAGAAACGACAAGTTGATGGCGGTGTGCGCAGGCAGACTATTCAGTTGTAACGTCACCACGTTGCCTGTTGCGCTGCGCAGGAAGTTGCCGCCGAATTGGTTGCCCACCGGTCCCAGGCCGGCATAACCCTGCACGCCCGTGATCAAGGCAGAACCGAGGGAAATCGCAGCAGGCAATGTGGCGCTGTTGAAGTCCGTGGAAAATACCGAGACCGGCGCGGCGTGCGCCGCGATGACCGGACAGATGGCGCTGGCGGCAAATGCCAGAATGGCGAAACCGTTTCTTATCGATTTGTGTGAACTCATTGTTTCTTCTCTTGGTTACTACTTGGTTTGTTATTGTGTTTAAAAAGTTACACCATCAATTCGTTGTCATGACACGCACGTTTTACGCCGTGCCACACCGATCAGGCCCAGTAGCCCCGAGCCGAACAGCCAGACGGCGGCGGGGACGGGAACCGGTGCCGTGAGAAGAACGCCCGAGTAGGACCCGAATGTGTAGCCTTCCGGAAGGCTCACCGAGATCGTCGCGGTATTGCCGAAATCCGCAAGCGATCCGTTGGCGGCGTCGGCGTACAGAGCCGCTTGGAAATGGAAAGGGGAGTTGAATGGCAGAACGAAGCTTTCACCATCTTGCAGGTTGTCGTTGCTGGCGTAGCCGAGAGTTGCCCCATCGAGCCCTTTCATATCCAAATAGCCATGGACATAGGTATCTTGGGCCGATCGATAGCCGTGTATGTCCAGTCGGATTTCTCCGAATAATCCATTGGAGAGACCACTCACCGGCTGTCCCCCGAAATAGATATCCACGTTATCGCTGAAGTATGCACCAGCTTGCGCGTACGAGTTGAAGGTCGACGACGAATATGCATGGAGCTTCCCACTCGCGAGTTCTGCTGAACTGATCGAAATCGCCGAATCTGCTCCAGGGCAGCCAGGAAGGCGTGTATCGGTGGCAAGCGCATGACCGTACGCGGAGGACATGCCCCCGCCCAGCGGGTACGTCGAATACCCCTCGCTCGTCCAACAAGGATATCCTCCGGCGGCACTACCCACGACCCCTGCCGAGAAGTAGGGAGCTGCAAGCGCAGGGGATAGCCCCAGGAACACACCCAACGCGACACCGGAAAGGGCAGTGATTGCCCAACGATTGTGAAATTTCAACGATGTTTTCATAGATTTTTCTTCATGGTTTGTTTTTAATATTCCCTGATTTTTTTGACATCTTTTGAAAATTACCCATCAACTCGTTGTCATGCCGCGCGCGCCTTGCGCCGCGCCACGCCGATCAGCCCGAGCAACCCCGAGCCGAACAGCCACGCCGCCGCCGGGATAGGCACGGCGGCAACTTCGACGCGCACATTGTCCAGCCCCCAGCTTTCATCGGCGAGTGACTGCAGGCCGTTGGCCCCGAAGTTGAGCATGATCGAGCTGTCGGTATGCGGGAAAGTGAAGGCGAGCTCGTAGACCGAATCCATGGCCTCGTTGGTTACGCTCAAAGAGGTAAACTTATAGCCGAGCGAATAGCATTCGTTCGCGCCTTTCATGGGTCCATTAGGCCCCGGGCCCGAGTAGCCCTGATAGGCCGTGCACGGCGTCCAGGCGGTGTGGGTATAAGAGGAAAAGGCACCGCCGTATGCCTGGCCCGCCGGATTTCCATTGCTGAAGGTTGTGTTGATCAAACTGGGGCCACCCGCCACGTTCAGCGTCCAGGTGTCGGGACCCAGTGGGTCTTTGTTGACGACCGTTGTGTCGTTACCATCCCAGGAACGCATCAGGTAAAGACTGAACGACACCGTCGTCAATCCATGGGTTGGAAGCCCATTCAAGGATAAACCGACCGTGTCATTACCGAACTCTCCCAGGAACAGGCGCGTGTTGCCGTAATCCGGGTTGGGCGCGGAAGCGATACCAGTATGCGACCACTCGCTGCCTACCGCCCCTTGGAATTCGTTGGAATAAACCAGTGCAGCGGAAGCGGGTGCCGAAACCCACCACACTAAACCGAGTATTACATACCGCAGATATTGTGACCTTTGCATGCTTGCCTCTCCTAAGTGAACCCCGCCCAAAAGTCTGGACCCGTAAGATATTGTTGTGTTTTGTGAAACCGCTACATCTATTTCTTCTGATTGACGGCTAATTTTATATGTTTCAGGAAATTTTAGGCAGTGGCGCGTCGCTGATAAAATAACATTGAAAGACAAGCTGTTACGCGAAACAGACCCAGGTAGTGACGATATATTTTACACTTTTCTCCACGGTGACTGAGCGATGCACATGGGTCCAAAAGGGTGGGAACAGCACGAGTTTTCCCGGTTCGGGCATCATTTTGATTTCCTGCAGAGGGAATTCGGTTTCGCCGCCGGGGCCTTCAATAGCATTGAGATACCAGATGGCGACCAGCTGGCGCTGGCTGAATTGGCCGGGGCCGCCGTCCACGTGCCAGTGGTAGTACTCCCCCGGCAGATAGCGCTGCATGTTGTAGCCGATATCCTTGAATGAGTTGGCGGCGAAATAAGGAAACATCTGTCCGAACTCGTTGAACGCCTTGGCGAGCGATTGCACCAGGGCGGTGTCGATATCCTTCCAGTCCGGCCGACCGCTGATGCGCAGATCGGTCGATTTTTTGACACTGTCGGCTTCCATCTGGTTCTGGCCGATGCGTCCGGTGTATTGCTGATCTTTGTTCGCCTCGAAGCGCCGGATCATCTCACGGCAAATGTCCGCCGGCAGCGCGTTTTTGATTTCATAAATGAAGGAAAGCGGTTTGACTTCGTGCATAAGGGCTCTGCGGATAGGTCAGCGGTGTCAAAGTTGAGCGAATTTGATTATCGTAGGCGTTTTTTACCGCACGTCAAACCAACTAGCCTATGCGCCTGAAGAAATTTATCGCGTCGATGTTTCATACTGCGGCGCCAGTCAGTATCACGGAAAAGATTATCTCCGCGATCGCTGCATTTCTTGGCATTTTTCTTACTGGCATACTGAGCTCTAGTCTGGGACACAGCGCCGTTCCGCTCATGATGGCCTCCATGGGTGCGTCCTCGGTGTTGCTGTTCGCGGCACCGCACAGTCCCATGGCACAGCCTTGGTCGTTCGTTGGCGGGCATCTTATCTCCGCTCTCATCGGTGTTACCTGCTTCAAGTTTGTGCCCAGCCCTTTCGTGGCCGCGGCCATGGCGGTGGCGCTCGCCATCTTCGCCATGCATTTTCTGAATTGTCTTCATCCGCCCGGCGGGGCAACGGCCCTGGCAATGGTGATCAGCGGACAGGAGATTCATATGCTGGGTTATGGCGCCGTTCTCTCGCCCGTTGGCCTCAATGTCATTGCATTGCTCGTGATTGCGCTCATAGTCAATAATGTGTTTCCCGGCCGGCGCTATCCCCTGTTGTCTCCCGGCGCGCCAAAAGAAAAACAGTTGCCATCGCCGTCGTTGACTTTTGGCCGCGTGGCCCTGTCGAAGGAGGATATCGAAAGCGCCGTCAAGGAAATGAACGCCTTCATCGACGTCTCGGAAGCAGACCTGGAGCAGATCTATAGCCGGGCGTCATTGCACAACATGCGCCGCCAAATGGGCGAGGTTTACTGCCGCGACATTATGGTGCGTGACGTGGCGACCGCCGAGTTTGGCGAAGATCTGGAGACGGTGTGGGAAACCATGCGCCGCCGCAAGCTCAAGGGCCTGCCGGTGATCGATCGCGCGCGGCGCGTGGTCGGTGTCATTACCATCGTGGATTTCCTCAAGCGCGCAGATGCACACCAGGCTCACCCACGCTTTTTCGAACGGCTGCGTGGATTCATCCGGCGCACCCCGGGGATGACCGCGAATAAACCCGAAGCCGTGGGGCAGATCATGTCGTCACCGGCAATCACGGCGCCCGAGGACACGCACATCGTGTCGCTGATTCCGCTTTTCTCCGAGCACCATATTCACCACGTCCCGATCGTGGATCGGGAACGCCGGCTCGTGGGCATGGTGACGCAGACGGATTTGACGGTGGCGCTGTACCGCTACTGGGCGGCGATGCCTTAAGAGAGTACTGACAAAATGAAATGGACAGGATTTTTCAGGATTTACAGGATTAAGGATTTTTTAGCAGGTAAAAATCCTGTTAATCCTGTTTTTTAATCCTGTAAATCCTGTCTAATTTTTCTTTTTTTAGCTGGATGATCCGGTCAGTTCATCGAGGCGACGTTTGTATGCCTGCATTCGTCTTTCGTAGGCCTCTTGTTCCGAATCCATGGGCCCCGATTCAAGCCACTCTCCTGTCTGCAGATCGCGCACGGCGAAGCGATGGCTTTTGCCGACCTGATAGACCATGGTGACATCCTTGCCGGCCTGTTCCATGGCCTCGAGTTTGTTCAATTTTTGTGCCGGTGATGTTACCGCGGCCGCAGGCGTGACCGGTGGGCGGCTGACGGGTTTCTCGTAAATCATTTCGGTGTGCAGCATCTCGCCTCCGGTATCGACGCGTACGCCCGATACACCCGGCAAGCGCTTGAGAATATAACCCGCCATCAGCATGATCATGGTTTCATTGGCGGCGCTGAGTGAAGTGAGCAATTTGTTGGCGACGATCTGGCAGCGCTGAATCTTGTCGGGATTTTCAATGAACTCCGGGCCCATCTGCCAGCCACGGGCCATGTCATTGTCCATTTTCTGGAAAAACTCATCGGCATCGCGGAGCAATTGCGGCGAAACATCCACGGCGTAGGCTCGTTCATCCACGATGAGGTTGAGCTTCATGATGTCGAGGCGGCTTTCGGGTTGCAGCAGATTGTCGTTTCCGGCGCGGGCTCAAGCATGTTCTCGATATCGGGTCCGGCGAGTGCGCCTTTCTCTTGGTAGAGATTAAGCATCGCCTGGGCTGTTTCGAGCCAGCGACGACCGCTGGTGTCCACGAAGCTGCGCAGTGCCTGGCGGTCTTGTTCCGTGTCCCAGCGCCGATAAGCCTCGATCGCCTCGGGGAAAAGATGCTTACGCATTCCGGTGAAGTTGGCGAAGTAGAAGTGCAGCGACGCGTTGTTGTCCGACGCCAGCAGCTGGGGCAGGGTGGACAGGCAATCCGCCAGAATATCGCGCACCGCGCGAACCATGATCTCCACTTTGGATCGGGAAAACGCGGTCAGCATCTTAGGCCACTCCTGACCGAGTTTTTCACCGGCGAGAACTTCACCCAGTTCATGCAGAATCATCGCCTCGGTTTCATTCTCCGTCATGCGCTCAAGCGCCGTATGCGCGTCGGTCTCGAAAGCATAACAAGCCAGCGCTCGCTCCATGGCAAGGTTCTTGCGGTTCCAGCGCCATTCTTCGATCTTTTCCCACAGAAAACGGCGCACGGATTCCTGGCGGATGTAGATCGTGTTGCCCAGCAGCATGGCCGGTGGTGCTTCCAGGTCGCGGGCGTATTCGCAGGAGGAGATATAGACGGTGTAACCGTTGCGCTGTTCTTTCTTGAGGAGCGTGCCCAGAAAGAAATGCGGCTTGCTGAATCGGCCATAACCACCGCTGTAGACATAACCGCGCGGGATCAGTTCGCGATTGATGGTTTCGGTATCGAACGGGTCCAGTGCGCGGTCTTCGAGCGGTAATGACTCAAAGGCGTTCGATTCCAGGTCGGACCACATATGCTCGCGCTCCTGCAACCATGCGCCTACCTCACTTGTCGGCAGATCGTGCGCGAACGGAATATCGTTTTCCCAGCGGTAAAATTCGCGCATTTTCAGCAGAAAAATACAGAGCGTAAAGTCACCGGCATGGCGCGCGTCGGAGATATGACAGTTTTTCTGAACGGCGTTGACCAGTGGTCCGAGATTCAGCATGGCGTTGTCTCTGCCCGGTTATGCATATTTTTAAGTATAGGTCCGGCGGGTGCTCAGAAACCAGCGGACATTCTCTGGGCGCATTGCTGCATACTTCCACGTGATATTTTACTCAGGGGCGAGCCGGCCCCCTGGGAAAAACCCTCGGGATAAACATGTGAATTCAAGGGGGCTGGCAATCCGGTGATTTTATTCTTGAAAACCCGGACTCAATCGGTAATATATGGGCCGCTTTAACGTCCCTCATGCCAAGAAATTTCTTCAGGAGCTGCATTTCATGAACAAAGCGTATTACGAGACCATCAGCACGATGGAAAAGAAGGGTGTTGATAAGGAGTATATCAACGGTTGGGCCTGCGGTTTTCTGCACAATCCTAAGCGCGAAGAACAGCGCCTGAACAATGCCTACACCGCCGGCTACGATGACGGCCACTCGGGCAAGACCGACGGGTTCACTGCTTGGCTCAAGAAGTAATTTTCTGAGATCCGGGGCTGTGCGCCAGCACAGCCCGATGGTTCTCAAGCGTTTCGCTGCGCCATTTCGTACCATTTCTTGGCTTCGGTTTCGCTCTTCGCCACACCCAGCCCCTGTTCGTACAACATTCCAAGGGTCATCTGCGATCCGGCCAGCCCCTGCTCGGCGGCGCGGTGAAACCATTCGGCCGCCTGCGCTTCATTCTTCGGCGCGCATTCACCCTGCAGATACATAAAGCCCAGCCCGTGTTGGGCCAGGGCATCACCCTGCACGGCGGCCGCGCGCATCCATTTGAGCGCCAACATTTCATTGCGCACGTGCCCGAGGCCGTTCTGATACATGACGGCCAGACGGTACTGTGCCTGGGCATCGCCGGTTTCAGCCAGCGGCGAGAGGAATTTGAACGCCTTGGCGAATTCCTTGGTCTCAAAGGCGGCAATTCCGCTGATAAGATTCATATCGAGTTCTGACATGGTGACTCCGTGTGACGGCGTTGGCAGGTATTTTGCCAGAGTGCGATAGCGGGCGTGAAGCAAACCGGACGCCAATACGGGTACAGGTTCGCCATTCCGCGAATGTATGAAACTCCCATATAATGCAGCGGATGGCAATTCGTCTTAAAACGAAATTTCGCAAGAAGGGCCCGAAGACGCTGGAGGACCGTGCGAGTGTCGTGGCGACCAACATCTGGCGGATCGCCCAGGAAACCGCCCGGCACATGGAAAAGGAAGGCTATCCGCTGGGAGGAGACCGGCAGGTGACTGACGTGATTACCGAGGTCATCGCCTTTCTTGTGCAGATTTCAGACCGGATTGTATACGGACAACTGAGCGATGAGGAGCGGGCACGCTTTATCAACGCCACAGGCAAACATCTGGCCCGAATTACCTCCACCAATCTGGCGGAATTTGTCGGCCCGGGGGCCTACGCGAAAGATTTCATTAATACGTTGAATACCCGTTTTGCCGACTATTCGGAAATGGAGTTCAACGGTCACAATCCCAGCTACACCGTGTTACGCTATTTGGGCGAGAAAGTATCCCGTGCCATGGAGTCTACCGACAGTAAATGGGTGTTGGAGCAGATCGTGGATATCGAGGCGCCTGAGGCCATCAAGACGCTGCAGAAAGTAGTCGGCCAGGTGCTGGGGGTGCAGATTTCCTAGGCATTTATATCTGAATTAATACATCAATTACAATTTATAAAATACTGTTTTTATATATAAAAGTTAACATTTATCTGCATCATTATTATATTGATACATGGAAGATTTAAACCCGTTATTCAGCAAACTCCGTGATCTCCAGGATCGGTTCAAGATCATACGGGGGTATCTTTGACTTCGACACCAAGCAGCAGCGCTTGATCGAAGTTCAGCGTGAGCTCGAGCAACCCGACATCTGGAATAATCCCCAGCGCGCACAGGAATTGGGCCGCGAGCGCGCACGTCTGGAAACCGAGGTGGGCGCGCTCACGCGCCTGAATACCGATCTTTCGCAGTCGCAAGAATTGCTCGACCTCGCCCGCGACGAAACTGACGTCGAAGTGGCGACATCCGTGGCCGGGGATCTGGCGCGCCTGGAAAAAATGCTCGCCGATCTTGAGTTTCAGCGTATGTTCTCGGGAGAGATGGATGCCAATAATGCGTACATGGACATCCAGGCGGGCTCGGGCGGGACCGAGGCCCAGGATTGGGCCAATATGTTGCTGCGCATGTACCTGATGTGGGGTGACCGACGCGGATTCAAGGCCGAGATTCTAGAAATCTCCGAGGGCGAGGTGGCCGGAATCAAGAGCGCCACCGTCAAATTTTCCGGGCCCTATGCCTTCGGCTATCTGCGCACGGAAACCGGGGTACATCGTCTGGTGCGTAAATCGCCGTTTGACTCGGGACATCGCCGCCATACCTCGTTTGCCTCGGTATTCGCTTACCCGGAAGTGGACGACAATATCGACATCGATATCAATCCGGCCGATTTGCGCATCGACACTTACCGTGCCAGTGGCGCCGGCGGACAACATGTCAATCGGACGGATTCCGCCATACGCATTACCCACAATCCAACTGGCGTTGTGGTTCAATGCCAGTCTGATCGCTCGCAGCATCGCAACCGGGCCGCGGCCATGGCGATGCTCAAATCGAGGCTTTACGAGCGTGAACTGCAGGCACGGAACAAGGCGAAGGACAAGCTTGAAGAAAGCAAATCGGACATTGAATGGGGACACCAGATCCGGTCCTATGTGCTTGACCAATCACGCGTGAAGGACCTACGGACTGGGGTGGAAACCGGTAACCCGCAAGCCGTCCTCGACGGCGATCTTGACCGGTTCATCGATGCCAGTCTAAAGAGTGGACTAGCCAATAATTAATGTTATACCTTATTAACTTATAATAACTAATTGATTATATATAAATGTCTGAAGAACAAAATGACAATGAACAGATCGCCCTGCGACGCCACAAGCTCGCGGAGTTGCGGCAGCAGGGGAATCCATTCCCCAATGACTTCCGCCGCAATGTCGTAGCCGGAGAGTTGCATGCCGAGTACGGCGACAAGGATCCGGCTGAAATCGATACCCGGAATATTCGGGTCAAAGTTGCGGGACGGATGATGACCCGGCGGGTCATGGGCAAGGCCAGTTTCGCCCACCTGCAAGACATGTCCGGTCGGATCCAGGTGTACGTGACGCGCGATGCCGCCGGCGCCGAGCGTTACGAGGAATTCAAGAAATGGGATATCGGCGACATTCTCGGCGCCGAAGGGGTGTTGTTCAAAACCAAAACCGGTGAGCTGTCGGTCAAGGTGGATGAGGCCCGGTTGCTGGCCAAGGCGCTGCGGCCGTTACCCGAGAAGTATCATGGGCTGACGGACACCGAAACTAAATACCGCCAGCGTTACCTCGATCTCATTATGAGCGAGGTCACGCGTCAGACTTTTCGCACCCGTACCGCCATTGTTCGCTACATTCGCAATTTTCTGGATGGGCGCGGTTATCTCGAGGTCGAAACGCCGATGATGCAGGTGATCCCGGGTGGCGCGACCGCGCGTCCGTTTGTGACACACCACCACGCGCTCGACATGAGTTTGTTTCTGCGCGTGGCGCCGGAACTGTACCTCAAGCGTCTCATTGTCGGTGGCTTTGAAAAGGTTTACGAGATTAATCGTAATTTTCGCAATGAAGGTTTGTCCACGCGGCACAATCCGGAATTCACCATGCTCGAGTTCTATCAGGCCTACGCCGATTATCGCGACCTGATGAACCTCACGGAGGAAATGTTCCGGGGCCTGGCGCAGCAAGTCATGCAAACAGAGACGCTGATCTTTCAGGGAGAGCAGTACGATTTAGGGAAACCTTTCCGCCGGATGACGCTCAAGGGGGCAATTTTGCATTTCAACCCCGATATTCGCGATACCGATCTGGAATCGAAGGACAGCCTGTGCAACATAGCCGCGCGCCTAGAAATCCCCGTGAAACAGACGTTTGGCACCGGCAAGTTGCAGCTCGAACTTTTCGAGAAGACGGTGGAATCAAAACTCAAGGATCCGACTTTTATTACCTCCTATCCGACCGAGGTGTCGCCGCTGGCGCGACGCAATGACGCCGATCCGACCATCACCGACCGTTTTGAATTGTTCATTGGCGGCCGTGAGATTGCCAATGGATTTTCCGAGTTGAACGATGCCGAAGACCAGGCCGAGCGCTTCCGCAAGCAGGTGGAGGAAAAGGAAGCGGGAGATGAAGAGGCCATGCATTTCGATGAAGATTATATCCGCGCCCTTGAGCACGGCATGCCGCCGACCGCCGGTGAGGGCATCGGTATCGATCGCCTCGTCATGTTGTTTACCGATTCGCCGTCGATTCGCGATGTGCTGTTGTTCCCGCACATGCGTCCTGAAAAATAAATTTCACAGGATTAACAGGATTAAAAAGCTTGATTAACAGGATTTAAAGAAAATTTTTAATACGTATTAATCCTGTCAATCCTGCAAAATCCTGTTAATCCTGTCTATTTTATTTCTCTGAATGTCCGACTTCCCTCCTGCTATTTTTCTCATGGGCCCGACCGCCGCCGGAAAGACGGCCTTGGCGTTGACCCTGCACGATGCGTTGCCAGTGGAAATTATCAGCGTCGATTCCTCGCAGGTGTATCGCGGCATGGATATCGGCACGGCCAAGCCCACGCGTGAAGAACAGGCGCGCGCCCCGCACCGCTTGATCGATATCCGCGATCCGGTACAGACCTATTCGGCGGCGGAATTTTGCGCGGATGCCTTGAGGGAGATGGAAGCTATTACCCGGGCGGGAAAAATCCCGCTGCTGGTCGGTGGCACCATGTTCTACTTTCATGCGCTGGAATTCGGACTTTCCGAATTGCCTGCCGCGGATCCGGACATTCGTGCGCGCCTGAGTGAAGCGGCGACAAAGATAGGCTGGCCGGGTATGCACCAGCGGTTGCAGGCGATTGACCCCGTGGCGGCCGCGCGGATACATGCCAACGATGCGCAGCGTGTACAGCGTGCCTTGGAAATATACGAACTGACAGGGCAATCACCCAGCGCATTGGGTGCGGCCAAGCCCGGTGTTTCACTGCCTTATCGTCCGATTAAAGTTGCCCTCTGGCCTCAAGATCGTCAGTTATTGCATGCGCGGATCGAACGACGTTTCCATGAGATGCTAAAGCAGGGTTTTGTGGCAGAAGTTGAACTACTTTACGCCCTTGGCAGTCTATCACCTGACTTGCCGTCGATTCGCACGGTCGGCTACCGGCAAATATGGAAATATTTAACTAAATCAGTCAACTATAGTGAAATGACGACACAGGCCTTGGCGGCGACGCGCCAGTTTGCCAAGCGCCAGCTAACTTGGCTGCGCAGCTACCCGGAAGTGAAGGTGTTCGATAGCGGTAACTCGTTGCCGGAAAAGGAATGTTTGGGCTATTTGCAAGGAATATTGCGTCGATAAAAAGGCTTGGTCAGAGGTTATTATAATATTATGATTAAGTACTCCCTCCGGCAAAGGGATCAGGACCGGTATATAAAAATAGCCGGATAGCAATTAAGACAAGAACAGGAGAACTGTCATGAGTCAGCAAAAAGGGCAAGCATTACAAGACCCTTTCCTTAATACATTGCGCAAAGAGCATGTCCCCGTCTCGATATTTTTGGTCAACGGCATCAAGCTGCAAGGACAGATTGAGTCTTTCGATCAATTCGTCGTGCTGCTCAAGAATTCCGTGAGCCAGATGATTTATAAACATGCCATCTCCACGGTCGTGCCCAGTCGCCCGGTCAAGGTTCACTACGAAGGCATGGACGACGCTGACACCAAAGGTCCTGGAAACGAATAAGCCTGCCTTGACGGCTGTCTCCGGCGCGCGCCGACGCGAGCGCGCGCTGCTCGTGCAATTGCGCCTTTCGGGGCGCGTCGAGCAGGAAGAACTGGAAGAGCTCAGGCTGCTGGCGCAATCCGCCGGCGCCGAAGTCTGTGGCGCTATTCTCGGCAGCCGGCAGGTGCCGGATGCGGCGACTTTTATCGGCACGGGCAAGGCCGAGGAAGTCCGCGATGCCGTCTTGCGCGAGCACGCGGACCTGGTGCTGGTCAATCACAACCTGTCTCCCGCCCAGGAGCGTAACCTTGAGAAGCTCATCAGCTGCCGCGTGCTCGACCGCACCGGGTTGATTCTCGACATTTTTGCGCAACGCGCCCGTTCGGCGGAAGGCAAACTTCAGGTTGAGCTGGCCCAACTGGAACATCTGTCCACGCGTCTGGTGCGCGGATGGACTCACTTGGAGCGCCAGAAGGGCGGTATCGGTCTGCGCGGTCCTGGCGAAACTCAGTTGGAAGTGGATCGCCGCTTGGTGCGCGATCGTATTAAAAAACTCAACGAACGGCTCAAGCAGGTGCACATGCAACGGCGCAGCCGCCGCAAGGCGCGCCACAAAGTCCCGATCCCCACGGTATCCATTGTCGGCTATACCAACGCGGGCAAGTCCTCGCTGTTTAATCAGTTGACCTCGGCCTCGGTATACGCCGCCGATCAACTTTTTGCCACGCTCGATCCCACGATGCGCCGGCTTGATCTGCCCGGCAAAGCAGCGGTTATTTTGGCGGACACGGTTGGCTTTATTCGCCACCTGCCGCACGATCTGGTGGCGGCCTTCAAATCCACCCTGGAGGAAGTGGCCGAGGCGGATCTGCTGCTGCACGTTGTGGATTCGGCTAATCCCGAGCGGCTTGACCAGATGCAGCAAGTGAACGAAGTGCTGTCCGAGATCGACGCGCTTTCGATTCCGCAGATCGTGGTGTTCAACAAAATCGATCTGACCGGTGAGGCGCCGCGTTTTGAGCGCGACGCCAACGGACGCGGGTCGCGCGTCTGGGTTTCCGCCCGGACGGGTGCGGGCATGGACCTGTTGCGGCAGGTGCTCGCGGAACATTTCCGCCGTCACCGCCAGCATTATCATCTGCAATTGCCCCCGGAGGCCGGACGACTGCGCGCCACCTTGTATGAACGTTTTGATGTGGTCCGCGAGACGGCACTGGAAGCCGGTGGCTGGCTGGTGGAGTTGGCGCTGGAACCCGCCCAGTTTTCCTGGTTAAGGCAGCATGGCGACTTTCGTGAAACCTATCTGCTCACCAAAGCTGAATCCGACCTTGCTCCCGCCGGGTCCTGACTCTAGAATGCCGCTCTTTAATGCCGTTCTTTGCGGAGTTTTCGCGTGTTAATGAACCTATCTTTGCTCGCGAGAAAAAGATTACATAGACAGGATTAACAGGATTGTTCAGGATTTACAGGATTAATGTTTTGAATTGAAGAAATCCTGTTAATCCTGTGAATTTTTGAGAGTTAACTAAAGTTTTAGGAGTAAATCGTGGCATGGAATGAACCTGGCAAGCCCGGGGACAAAGATCCGTGGGGCCAGCGCCGGAAACCGGGCGCCGGCGGGCCGGACCTCGACCGTATCGTGAAAAACATCCAGCAGAAATTCGCTGGCCTGTTCGGCGGGGCGGGCGGTGGTGGGGGTAGTGGTGGCGGCGGCGGGGGACATGCCAGCGGTATCGGGCTGGGCCTGATTGTCGCGGTCGCGCTGTTCATCTGGCTCGTCACCGGTTTCTACATCGTCAACCAGGGCGAGCGTGGTGTCGTGCTGCGCTTCGGCAAACAGTCGGAAATCACTGACGCGGGACTACGCTGGCATCTGCCTTTCCCCCTCGAGAAGGTCGAGAAGGTCAATGTGGAAAAGGTGTCCAACATTGAAATCGGTTACCGCAGTAACCCGCGCAGCGGCGGCAAGACCAAGGTGCCGAAGGAAGCCCTGATGCTGACGGAAGACGAAAACATCATCGATATCGAGTTTGCCGTGCAATACAAGATCAAGGACGCCGCCGATTACCTCTTTAGTGTTCGTGACGTCGAAACGACCATCGTCCAGGCCACCGAATCGGCGGTGCGCGAGGTGGTCGGCAAGAGCACGCTGGATTTCGCCCTGACCGAAGGGCGCGATCAGGTGTCGCGCAGTTCGCGCGAACTGCTGCAGGAGATTCTGGACCGCTACAAGACCGGCGTGCACATCGTGACGGTGGAAACCCAGAAGGCGCAACCGCCGGATGAGGTCAAGCCGGCGTTCGATGACGCCGTGAAGGCGCGCGAAGACGAGCAGCGCCTGAAGAACGAGGCCGAGGCCTATGCCAACGACGTAATCCCGCGCGCGCGCGGCGGTGCGGCGCGGCTGTTGCAGGAGGCCGAGGGCTACAAGGCGAGCGTGATCGCGCGCGCCGACGGCGATGCGCGCCGGTTCAGCCAGATCGCGAATGAATACGTGAAGGCGCCCAATGTGACGCGCGAACGCATGTACCTGGAAACCATGGAGCAGGTGTTGTCCAACACCACCAAGATATTTGTCGACCAGAAGGCCGGCAATAATCTGATTTATTTGCCGCTCGACAAGCTTATGTCGACGCGGGAATCGGCCGCCTCGGCGCCATTCGTCCCGCCGCTCACCGAGGCCGATGCGGCGGCGAATGCCGCGACCAAGGGTGGCACCTCAAGCCGTGGCCGCGCCGATCTGCGCTCGCGGGGGGCACCGTGAACCAGACCAAATTGTTCGCACTGCTCGGCATTATTCTGCTGGTGTTGATTACGGCGAAGTCCGCTGTTTATATGGTGGACGAGCGCGAAAAAGTCATCATCGTTCGCCTCGGTCAGGTGCTGCGCTACAACGATGCGTCGGGCATGCATTTCAAGACGCCGTTTCTTGACGAGGCGCGCTATTTCGATTCCCGCATTCTGACCCTGGACGCGGAGCCGCAACCGTTCCTCACCAAGGAAAAAAAGTACGTGGTGGTGGATTCCTTCGTCAAATGGCGTATCGAAGACGCGCTCAAGTATTATCTCACCGTCGGCGGTCAGGAATTGGACGCCCGGCGGCGCCTGGAACAGGTGGTCAACAGCGGCTTGCGCGATGAATTCGGCAAGCGCGAGGTGCAGAAGGTCATTTCCACCGACCGCCACAAGATCATGGAGATCCTGACCGAAAACACCGATCGCGAGGCGCGCAAATTCGGCATCGTGGTGGTGGACGTGCGCATCCAGCGCGTGGACCTGCCGGATGAAGTCAGTCAGTCGGTCTACCAACGCATGAAGGCCGAGCGCTCGCGCATCGCCAATGAGTTGCGCGCGCAGGGCGCGGAAGCAGCGGAGAAAATCCGTTCCGATTCCGAGCGTCAACGCGAGGTGCTGTTGGCCCAGGCTTACGGCAAGGCCGAGCGCACCCGCGGCGAAGGCGACGCCAAGGCGACGGAGATATACGGTCAGGCTTACGGGCGCGCACCGGAATTCTACTCGCTGTACCGCAGCCTCAATGCCTACAAAGAAAGCTTCAGGACGAAAGAAGACATCATGATCGTGGACCCGAGTTCGGATTTCTTCAAATACATGAAGAAGCCGAGCCGGTAAGCACCCATGGCCGGGTTTGGCTATGCGTGAATTGTGGATTGCGCTGGCACTGCTGCTGATTGTGGAGGGCATTTTTCCCTTTCTCAGCCCGGATGGGTTGCGCAAGGCGCTGGTGGCCATTCATCGGCTGAGCGACTCGCAATTGCGCTTCGCGGGTCTCACCAGCATGCTGATCGGCGTGGTGTTGCTGTACATCGTTAACCGCTAATAACATAAGCATTTCCTGCTGCGATATCGCTTGCATGTCAACCAAAGACCGCTGGCTGCTGCCTGAAGGCGTTGAAGAGCTCCTGCCCGCCGAGGCCCGGCGCGTGGAGGCCCTGCGCCGAAGTTTGCTCGACCTGTTCGAGGGCTGGGGCTATGAGTTCGTCATGCCGCCGCTGATCGAGTACCTCGAGGCACTGTTGACCGGCGCGGGCCAGGATCTCGACATACAGACATTCAAGCTCACGGATCATCTGACCGGGCGCCTCATGGGTGTTCGTCCCGACATGACACCGCAGGCGGCGCGCATCGATGCGCACTATCTCAAGCGTATTGGCCCCGTCCGCCTTTGTTATGCCGGTTCGGTGCTGCGTACCCGGCCGGATGAATTCGGCGGTTCGCGCGAACCGCTGCAGGTCGGGGCCGAGCTTTTCGGCCATGCCGGCCCGGAAGCCGATGCCGAAATCTTGAGCCTGATGATCGAGGCCCTGCGGCTCGCCGATATACGCGAGGCGCACATCGAATTGGGGCATGTGGGTGTATTCCGCGGCTTGGCGGCCAAGGCGAATTTGGGGGCTGAGCAGGAAAAAGAATTGTTCGAGGCATTGCAGCGCAAGGCGCGCAACGAGGTCGATGCGTTGCTGGCCGCCGGCGATGCACCCGTCGCCTCGAAACGAATGCTGGCCGGCTTGCTGGATCTCTGCGGAGAGCAGGAAGTGTTGTCGCGGGCACGCGAGCAGTTGCGCGGGGCACCGGAAACGGTGATACGCGCCCTGGATGAATTGCAATCGGTGGCGCGCCAGGTGGCGCGCCGTCCGCGTGCGCCGGTACTTTATTTCGATCTGGCGGAGTTGTCCGGTTATCACTACTACACCGGTGCGGTATTTTCGGCATTTGTGCCAGGCTGCGGTCGTGCGGTTGCACGCGGCGGGCGCTATGACGGAATCGGACGCAGCTTTGGTCGCGACCGTGCCGCCACCGGTTTCGGCGCGGATCTGCGCCAGTGGCTGCAACTCTCAGCGGTAGCGGCGCCGGCGCTGGCGGGAATTCTCGCGCCCGATGACGCCGATACTACGTTGCAGGTGGAGGTTGCGCGGTTGCGTGCGGCCGGGGAACGTGTCGTGATGCGCCTGACGGGCGACCAGTCAGCCGCATCCGAGTTTGGCTGCGATCGCGAGCTCGTGCAACACGCAGGTCGGTGGAAGGTTGCGGTTGTTAAGTAATGTCCCTGTAACCGCCGATGAACGCCGATAAAAGTAAAATGGGTTTCTATTTTCATCCGCGTTTATCCGCGGTTCCAAAAAATATATATTCAAGTGAGTAATCATGGCTAAAAATGTCGTCGTGGTCGGCACCCAGTGGGGTGACGAAGGCAAGGGTAAAATCGTCGATCTCCTGACGGATCGCGCGCACGCGGTGGTGCGTTTTCAGGGCGGGCACAACGCCGGACACACCCTGGTCATTAATGGCAAGAAGACCGTGCTGCATCTGATCCCCTCGGGGGTATTGCGCGATGGCGTCATGTGCCTGATCGGCAATGGCGTGGTGCTGTCGGCCGCCGCGCTGTTTGAAGAGATCGATGAGCTTACGCGCGGTGGCGTGGACGTTACGCAGCGTCTGCGCGTCAGCGAATCCTGCCCGTTGATCTTGCCGCATCACGTGGCCTTGGATCAGGCGCGCGAGAAGGCGCGTGGCAAGGCCGCGCTCGGGACCACCGGGCGCGGTATCGGGCCGGCCTACGAGGACAAGGTCGCGCGCCGTGGCCTGCGCGTGGGCGATTTACTGGACGCCAAGACCTTCGGCGAAAAACTCCAGGGCGTGATGGATTACCATAACTTCGCGCTCAAGAATTATTTTTTGCGCGAAACGGTGGATTACCGGAAAACCTTGAATGAATGCCTCGGCCACGCGGAGCGGCTGCGGCCGATGGTGGCGGACATCCCTGAGTTGCTCGATCAATTCGGACGTGACGGCAAACGCGTGATGTTCGAAGGCGCGCAGGGCACCTTGCTCGACATTGACCACGGTACTTATCCTTATGTTACCTCCTCGAATACCTGCGCCGGCGCCGCGACCACGGGGAGTGGCGTGGGACCGGGCCGCCTTGAGTATGTCCTCGGTATCACCAAGGCTTATACTACGCGCGTGGGCGCGGGTCCGTTCCCGACCGAACTCCATGACGGTATTGGCGATCGCCTGGGGGAACGCGGCAAGGAATTCGGCTCGACCACGGGGCGCAAGCGCCGCTGCGGCTGGTATGACGCCGTGATCATGCGCCGCTCGAATCAGTTGAATGGTGTCACCGGCCTGTGTGTTACCAAGCTCGACGTGCTGGATGGTCTCGATTCTATCCGCGTGTGTACCGCCTACCGTTACGAAGGCACGGTGCGGACGACGCCGCCGAGCGGTGCCGATGCCCTGGCAAAATGTGAACCGGTTTATGAGGACGTGCCGGGCTGGCAGGAATCCACCAAGGGTGTACGGAGTTTCAACAAGCTACCGGTGAATGCGCAGAAGTATCTGAAGAAGATCGAGGAGTTAACCGAGGCGCGCATCGATCTCATCTCCACCGGCGCCGAGCGCGACGACACCATTATTCTACGGCACCCGTTTGAATAAGGTATTCCATTCCGGTTTGAAACACGGGACACGAAGTCCCGGATTCAATAGAATGGTACCGAGGAGAGGACTTGAACCTCCACGAGTTTCCCCACTAGAACCTGAATCTAGCGCGTCTACCAATTCCGCCACCTCGGCATGAAGTCCGTAATTATATACGGGGCATGGCAGGCGGCGCACTCTACCGAGAGATAAATTTCATGTCAACGCGAAAACCCAAAAAACCGTTCCAGGACCCCATGGTGCAGCGGGAGCAAGAGAAATACGAGTTTCCCGTCCCCAGCCGCGAGGCCATTCTGGCAATACTGACCGAACGCAACGAACCGCTGTCGTTTCAAACGCTGGCGGACGAGCTGGGTGTGCAGGGGGAGCGCGATGAAGACGCGTTCAGCCGCCGCCTGCGCGCCATGGAGCGTGACGGCCAGATACTGAAAAACCGCCGCGACCTATACGGCATTGCCCGCAAGATGGACATGGTCAGCGGCCGCGTGAGCGGACATCCGGACGGATTTGGTTTCCTGATTCCGGACGATAAGAGCGAGGATGTCTTTCTGCCACCGCGTGAAATGCGTCAGGTGCTGCATGGCGACCGCGCGATGGTGCGGGTGGTCGGAGTCGATCAACGCGGACGCAAGGAGGGGGTGGTGGTCGAAGTGCTCGAGCGCGCGCGCGCGACCGTCGTCGGCCGCTACGTCACGCGCAATGGCATGAGTTTCGTGGTGCCGGAAGACAAGCGCATTGCCCAGGATATTGTCATCCCGCGCGGCGATGAAGGCGGCGCGCACGAGGGCAAGATCGTGGTGGTGGAGATTACCGCCCCACCCACCAGCCGCACCGCCCCCGCCGGCCGCGTCGCGGAAGTGTTGGGTGACCATATGGCGCCGGGCATGGAGATCGAGGTCGCGGTTCGCGCCCATGATATTCCGCACGTCTGGCCGGAAGCGGTGTCACGCGAGGCCGCGCAGTTCACGCCCGAGGTGCCGGCCCAGGCCGCGCAAGGACGTGTTGATCTGCGCGACGTACCGCTCGTGACCATCGACGGCGAGGACGCGCGCGATTTTGACGACGCCGTGTTTGCCGAGCACACCGGCCACACCTGGCGGCTTATCGTGGCCATCGCCGATGTGTCTTATTACGTAAAGCCCGCCACGGCGCTTGACCGCGAGGCCTATGCCCGCGGCAACTCGGTTTATTTCCCGCAGCACGTCGTACCGATGTTGCCGGAGGCCCTGTCGAACGGCCTGTGCTCGATTAATCCGCACGTAGACCGGTTGTGCATGGCCTGCGAGATGCAGATCGATGACAGCGGAAAAATAAGCCAATACCGCTTTCTCGAGGCGGTCATGCGCTCGCGGGCGCGTCTCACTTACACCAAAGTCGCGGCCATGCTGGTCGAGCAGGACGCCGTATTACGCCGCGAGTATGCGGACGTCTTGCCGCACCTGGAAGCGTTGCATGAGCTTTATCATATCCTGCATGCGGCGCGCATGAAGCGCGGCGCGGTGGATTTCGAATTACCGGAAACGCGCATCGTGTTCGACGAGCACCGGAAGATCAAAAGCATCCTGCCGGTGCAGCGCAACGACGCGCATCGCCTGATCGAAGAATGCATGCTGGCGGCCAATGTCTGCGCCGCGGAACTCCTGAAGAAACACAAGGTGCCCGCCCCTTACCGCATTCACGAAGGGCCGACGGTGGAGAAGCTGAGCAACCTGCGCGAGTTCCTGACCGAGATCGGCCTGTCCCTCAGTGGCGGCGCGGCGCCGCAGGCGCAGCATTATTCCAAGCTCATCAAGGCGGTGGAGCAGCGTCCGGATTCGCGCCTGATCCAGACCGTGCTGTTGCGTTCCCTGAGCCAGGCGGTGTACAGCCCGGATAATATCGGCCACTTCGCGCTCGGTTATCCGAACTATACGCATTTCACCTCGCCGATACGCCGCTATCCGGACCTGCTGGTGCACCGCGCGATCAAGAATATCATCGCCCGCCGTCCCGCGGAGATCACGCTGGAACTCGCCAAGCAGCAGGGCGAGCACTGTTCCCTGACCGAGCGCCGCGCCGATGAGGCGACGCGCGAGGTAAGCCGCTGGCTCAAGGCCGAGTTCATGCTGGACAAGATCGGCGAGGAATTCGACGGCTACATCAGCGGCGTGACCAACTTCGGCATCTTCGTCGAACTGGTCGAGGTTTATGTGGACGGCTTGGTGCACATCACGGCCCTGGGTAACGACTACTATCACTTCGACGCGGCGCATCATCGCCTGATGGGCGAGCGCACGCGACAGATCTATCGCCTGGGCGACAAGGTGCGCATTCGCGTGGCACGCGTGGACCTGGACGAGACCAAGATCGATTTCGAACTGGTCGGCTCCCCGGCCGGCAAACGTGGTGGCACCGGTCCCAAACGCAGTTCCGCAAACGGCAAGCGCACGCCCAAGCACGACGGCCGGCCTTCGAAAAAACGCTCGAGCAAGCGCCGCCGCTGACATGGAGGATAATTTCATCTGCGGCCTGCACGCGGTGCTGGCCGCACTGAAAAACAATCCGCAAGGCGTCGAGGAAATCTGGGTCAGTGACGCGCGTGACGACAAGCGAATAGCTGCTGTCATGGCGGCGGCGCATGATGCGCAGGTAAAAATTCACAAGTCACCGCGTCCCGCGCTCGATCGTCTGGTGGACGGCATGCGGCATCAGGGCGTGGTGGCGCGCCTGCGCGCCACACCCGTTCGCAAAGAGCAGGACCTCGATACTTTCTTGGCGCAACTTCCCGCGCTGCCCTTGCTGCTGGTACTCGACGGCGTGCAGGACCCGCATAATCTCGGCGCTTGTCTCCGCAGCGCTGACGCCGCCGGCGTCCATGCCGTGATCGTCCCGCGTGAACACTCGGCGCCTTTGAGCGCCGTGGCCCGGCGCGCGGCGAGCGGCGCGGCGGAATCCATTCCGGTATTTCAAGTGGTGAATCTGGCGCGCTGCTTGCGCCAGCTCAAAGCAGCCGGTATCTGGCTCGCCGGCGCCAGCCAGGACGCCGAGGCCGATATCTACCATGCCGATCTGCGCCGGCCGCTCGCGTTGGTCCTGGGCGGGGAGGGCAAGGGCCTGCGGCGACTGACGGCGGACGAATGCGACATGTGGGTGCGCATCCCCATGGCCGGAAGCGTGGAAAGCCTGAATGTCTCGGTGGCGGCTGGCATCTGTCTATTTGAAGCCGTCCGTCAACGCCAAGACGTCTGATAGCGGCCCAGTGCCCGAGGGTTCCTGCTGCTGGTCAAGGTTTTCACTCTTTTGACAGGTCAGGTACTTGGCGTTATTCTGGTGTATATATCTATATATATACAGGTGTCCCATGAGCAAGGTTTCGCTGCGCAAGGTCGGTTCCAGCTACGTGACGACGATCCCGTCGGAGCTGGTCCAGGAACTCCACCTCAAGTCAGGTAACAAGTTCGAAGTAACGAAGGAGAACGGCCGGCTCGTGCTCACGCCCGTGACGCCCGAGCTCGAAGCGGTAATCAAGGCGCACGACAAGGTGCTCCAGAAGTACCGCGCCGCTTTCCAGCGGCTGGCTGACGCCTGATCGATGCCGAAATTTCTGAGTCTCGAAGCAGTCATCGCGATTCACCACGACCAGATCAGCACTTTCGGCGGCGCGCACGGCCTACGGGATCAGAAATTGCTCGAGTCGGCGTTCGGCCAAGCGCAGCAGACATACGCCTACACCAAGAACATCTACGAAGCGGCAGCGCAATACTGTTTTTCGCTTGCCAAGAACCACCCGTTCGTGGACGGCAACAAACGCACGGCGGCGGACAGCATGCTCACCTTTCTGGTGCTGAACCGCATCGCGCCGACACTCACGGTCGAACAGCTTTTTGAGTGGACGCTGCGCGTGGCGATCGGCAAGTTGGATCGCCCGGGGCTGGCAACGCTTCTGCGGGAGTATTCACGCCGCGTCAAACAATGATCGAGTCTTGCCGCCGCCCGAGTCCTTGTCACCGGTCAGCGCCATCTTCCGGTCCATGACCGTCTGGGCTTGCCCCGTTTTCGTGGACGGCTTCTTTCCTTGACGGAGCGGAAGTCCGAACTTTACACTGGCTGGGATTTATCGCGAAGGTCATTTCCCCCCACAATCTGCATGCTTGCACGAACGCAAGATAAGCCACCCCATCGGCTCGTAATTCTGCGGTTTTCATCTCTGCACCCATGTTTGCTAACGCCGCAACTTGAGAATAAGATTTCTGCCCGTCAATTATAAAAGGAGGAGTTTATGAAACTGGTTATTAAAGCAACTTTGGTCGGTATGGTTTGTGGGCTTATCGCGAGCGGTAGTGCATTGGCAGCCGAGACAACAAAGGGGGCCACGAAGGCGGCGGCCACCACAGCAATGTGCACATGGTCGGATGAAGCGAAAATGAAAGATCACTTTACAAAGCATGTGACCTACCCGACAACAGGCGCGAAGATTAAAGAGACCTGTAAAAAGGAAATGCCGAATGAATTCACGGCGGCAGAGCATACCTGCTTCAATGGCAAGATCCAGGATAAGACAACATATAAGAATGTGAGCGAAGTATTTGCAGCGCTCAACGTGAAGTAAGCGGATTTAACCTGATTGATACAGGAGGCCACGGTCGAAAGATCGTGGCCTTCTTGCGTTTAGGAAACATAAATCCCCATTTACGCATGGGCAATGAATTCCCCGGCAAGCACGGCATCGCACTTGTCCGCCTCCTCCGGCGTCACTTCGACCCCTACATCAAGGGCCGCACGCGACGTGAGCGACGATACAATCGAATCTGGCTTGACAGTCAAATCCTTCCACGCGTGCGGCGCGCCTTAAGACCGAACTGCGCGGCATCCAGGGTTATTGGCGCCGCAAAGCCAAAGCAAAAGGGCTGCTCACCGAGAAAGACCTGGAACGCTTCCTTCGTAAGTGAAGGCGGTTTTCGACACCAATATATTCGTCTCCGCGTTTGCCATCCCCGGCGGCCGGGCCAATGTCGACATTCTCAAGGCAGCCGAAGGCGAAGTGCATCTGGTTATCTCCCGACCTATCATCCATGAAGTACTCGATGTTCTGGCGCGAAAATTTGACCGGAATCCGGAAGAACTGGCGCGCGTTGCGGTATATTTGTCACAGCTTGCCGAGGTTGTAGCGCCGCGGAGTCGGCTGAAAGTATTGCGCGACGAACCAGACAATCGAATTCTTGAGTGCGCGGTGACGGGCAAAGCTGACGCCATCGTGACCGGAGATCAAGCGATGCTGCAATTGGGTGAATATCGGGGAATCCGCATCCTATCGTTAAGGGATTTTCTGGACGCGGGCTAGACTCCCATCTCCTCCGGCGTCACTTCCAGCACCATCCTCCGCGCCTTGCGCAGCTCGGGTAGGTTGGGGTGAGCGCAGCGAACCCCAACACAGCTTCCCGGATTCCGCTGCGCTCCATCCGGGCTACTTCCTGTAGGGCGCGTACCACGCGCCAGTCGATACGAGAACGGCATCGGCGTCAGCGCCGACCGGGAGAAGGCGATCGAGTGGTACTACCGCGCCGCGGTCGCCTTCAAGAAGACCGCCCGCCGCGAAGACGCCGCGGCCGTCATCCGCCACCTGGACAGCCTCGCGCGCCAGTACCCGGCCGTGCTCGGCCTCGTGACCCGGCTGCGGCAGACGCTGGCGCTGGTTAAGGAATAGACATCTGACGCCTACGGCGTCATCCCGGCATGATGTAGGCCGGGGGGCGGGAATCCAAAAGCAGCCTGTCATTCCTGCGAAGGCGGGGTGAGGCGGAGTCTTCGTGAACATACTTAACGTGTGTTCACGCCGCCAAACGGGTGCAACGGGTTTTGTTGCACCCCCGGGCAGCAACAGGCTTTATAGTGATTCACCTACGTTAATCCATTTTCCCAAGGCTCCCGCCCGGCATGGTGTAGGCCGGGACCCAGGTGTTAGGATTTCAACATAAATAAAAAAGGATCGGGGGAGAGCGTTTCAAATCTCGACATTCCAGACGGCATTTTTCGTGGGTTCATGCGACGGTATAGAGGCATCAGAAACCCATGCATTGCAACGGGTTCTGGTTTATCCTTAAACAAAGTGGGAGATCGTATCCATGAACGTCGCTATCAATAATTTACTTAAAGAACTCAAGTCCGGCCTCCAGTTGCTCTATGGCGGTCGTCTGCACGGTGTTTACCTCTACGGCTCTTGCGCGCGCGGTGAGGCCGACCACGAGTCGGACGTGGATATCCTCGTCGTGCTGGACAGCATCCCGTCCTATTCCGCCGAAGTGGACCGCACGAGCGCGCTCATCGCTTCGCTTTCCCTCAAGCACTCCGTGAGCGTAAGCCGCGTGTTTGTCACCCTCCTAGACTGGCAGCGGGGACGGACTCCGTTCCTCCTCAACGCGCGCGAGGAAGCGATCGCGGCGTGAGACGCGAAAGCAACAGCTTCTCGATAAGGCGAAGCGCGCCGTCGGTGCGGCAGAAACCCTCCTCGATCACGGCGATGCCGACTTCGCCGCCGGCCGTGCCTACTATGCGATGTTCTACGTGGCCGAGGCGCTGCTGCACGAGAAAGACCTGCGCTCGCGCAAGCACAGCGGTGTGATCGCGCTGTTCGGCGAGACCTTCGCCAAGACGGGCGCGATGGACGCCAAGTTCCACCGCTGGCTGCTCGATGCGTTCGACAAACGCATTCTTGCCGACTACGGCGTCGAGGCAGTGCTCACGCGCGAGGACAGCGCGCAGATGATCGCGCAGGCCCGGGAGTTCCTGGATACGGTGCGCCGCCTGCTGGAACGCAAAGTGTGAGCCGATATCGCTAGTTCATTACTGGCTCATCGTGCTCGTCGGCGCCAGCATCGCCTGTTACCACCAGTACCCGGCGCTGCTGGCCGGCCGTGGCCGCCGGCTATTACCTCCATCGTTCACGCCGCCGCGACCGCCCGACGCGCGATGTTTACCGCCTCGGGATCGAGGCGCTGGCGCGGCACGATTACGGCACGGCCATCAAACACCTCGCGCCGCTGGCGCAGGCCAACGACACCCACGCACCTTCTATGCCGACGGGCGCGGCGTCGCGGCGAATCCGCTCAAGGCCGCCGAGTGGTACGAAAAAGCTGCCACGCGCGGCATAGCGGAAGCGGCCAACAGCCTCGGCCGGCTCTACGAGAACGGCATCGGCGTCAGCGCCGACCGGGAGAAGGCGATCGAGTGGTACTACCGCGCCGCCGTCGCCTTCAAGAAGACCGGCCGCCGCGAAGACGCCGCGGCCGTCATCCACCACCTGGACGGCCTCGCGCGCCAGTACCCGGCCGTGCTCGGCCTCGTGACCCGGCTGCGGCAGACGCTGGCGCTGGTTAAGGAATAGACATCAAGCAGGCTGTCGTTCCCGCGAAGGCGGGAACCCAGGAAATAGAAAAATAGCGTCACCCCGGCGAAAGCCGGGGCCCAGGCTTTAAAA